>CAYLVC010000272.1:0-4452 GCA_964387005.1 uncultured Dehalococcoidales bacterium
TCAGGGTCAGCGGGATAATCATGCGGTTTTTAGCCAGGCTTTCACCCCAGATATAAGCTTTCAGATTGACTGTTTTAGTCTCCAGTTGAGTATCGAAATCAGCCGGCAGGACAAAGCCTATGTCCACTGACCCGTTAGCCGCAGCGGCCCTTAATTCAGTCTCATCCCCATAAGTTTTTACTTTCATGGCGCCGGTCGATTCCAGCAGGGAAGTGATGGAGGACTGTCCTTTATCATAAATACCCAGACTGGCCCGGTCGGTGAAAATATCCCCGAAAGCCAGGTTGACGAAAAGGGAAAGCAAGACCGGAATGATGACTGCCATGATCAGGATGATATCTTTAGGTCCGTGAAGGACTTCCGTCCTGACAAGTGTCCAGATGCGTCTCAAGTTCAATGGTAGCGCCTCCTCAGTGTCAGCATGCCCGCCCAGATTACCACCGCGGTGAAGGCGGTCAGGATGATCAGGTTCAGTCCCACATCTCCCCAGCCTGCCCCGTAGTTGGTGACCCTGCTGACGGTGTCGGTCAGGTAATAGGAAGGAATTATTTTGGCCCAGTCAGAGATCAGCCCCGGGATGGCGACGCCGAATCCCGGTACAGCCAGCAGAATGAGGATCAGCATGCCCCATCCTGTGACTGCATTTACATCCCTGACAGCCGAAGCCAGCAGAAAGCCGATGCCGACTGTCATGATACTGCCGATAATGAGGGTTGCCAGGATAATCAGGGGTTGCTGCCCAAAACCTCCCACCAGTCCCATGAATAATACAGCTTGTCCAAAAGCCAGGCTGATGCCCAGCAGTCCCTTGGCCAGGAAGAGGTCGGAAATACGCAGCGGCGTCGCCAGTATAGCCCGTGCGGTACCCTGCTCTATTTCCACGGCGATGAGGCTGGCCAGCGTCAGAATTTCTACCAGCAGAATGAAAATGGCCAGGAGAGGCCGCATGCGGTCTCGTAGTGCGATCTGGTCTCCCAGCATGTCCGGCCCCAGTATTTCCTCGGTGGTCTCGAAGTTCAGCTCCTGACCTGTCTGTATATAGGACAACTCTTTTATCAGGGCAATCATCGCCGCATTCATTTCCGGTGCTGCGGAAGACGAGTAATACAAAGTTACTTCTGGTTTGTCTCCGGCAGCCCAGGTATCCATAATATCGGGAGGTAAAGACAGGCCTGCCTGGAAATCTCCATCCAGAACCGCCTTTTTAAGCGTTTCTTCGTCACTAAAATACCTGGTATCAAGGCCTTCATGCTCTATGAGCAGGGAGAAAGCTGGCGGCACAACCGGCGCATGGATGGCTATGGTCAGATCCTCTTCTGCCCTGGCCGGCAGGATGAAATATATGCCGACATAAAATAGCAGACCCACGACTGTGATCAGCATGTAAAAACGGTTGCTGAAAAACAGCGCCAGGTCTTTTTTCAAAAGGGCACTGATGGTGCGGGTATTCATTCGGTAAGCCTCCGTCCGGTTACCTTGATGAAAATATCTTCCAGGGTGGCTTCTTCACTGTGGAGGGTCAGGACTTTCTCCTTCTCGAATAGCTGTGCCATAGCCCGGGCAGTATCCTGCGTGTCCATGCTGATTTCACGCTTTTCCAGCCCGTGTCCGGTTGAGACTTCCGCAACCAGCGAGCGCTTGCCATAGCGCTGCTTGAGATCATGAGGAGTGTCCAGTGCGACAATTTTACCCTTTTCCATGAAGGCTACGCGATTGCACAGTTTGTCTGCTTCCCACATATCGTGCGTGGTTAGAAAAACGGTCGCTCCACGGTCGCGCTCCTCCAGGATAATATTGCCGATAGCTTCGGATGAAACCGGGTCCAGACCGGCGGTAGGTTCGTCCATGAACAGGATTTTGGGTTTATTGACCAGAGAACGTGCGATCATCAGGCGCTGTTTCATGCCCTTGGAATAACCTGAGACTTTGTCTTTCTCCCTTCCCATGAGACCGACGCGTTTCAGCAGGCTGTAGCCATCAAATCCGTTAATACCGAAAAGCTCGCTGAACAGCAAGAGATTGTCAATAGCGCTCATCTGTTCGTAAAGGTTGGTCTGCTCGAAGCAAACACCTATCTGTGCACGTATAGCCCGGGTTTCTTTAACAATATCCAGCCCCAGCAGACGGGCAGTCCCTTCCTTTGGCTGCAGCTGACCGGTCAGCATCTTGGTGGTGGTCGTCTTACCGGCGCCGTTAGGCCCGAGAAAACCCAGTATTTCACCCTCGAGCACTTCAAAAGAGATATGGTCTACGGCCAGAATGCTGCCGTATTGGTAGGTCAGGTTTTCAACCACGATGGATTTTTCAGTCACGGGACTACTTACCCTCCTTTGGAAAAAGGTCTATCTCTTTTTTCAAAAAACCGTAAAACATCATGCGCGTGATTTGCTGGAAAAGGTTGATATTGTCGCTGAAGTTTTTGAAAAACTCCGGTCTGGCTTTTAAACCAGCCTGGATAATGTCCAGGTAAGCCAGCAGAGCAGTGTCATCCAAGGCAGGGTCGATGTAGCCCTGCTTTTTTCCGTCGGCCATTATTTCCAGCCACAGCGGTTTGATTTCCTGATCGTACAGTTCGTCGATAAACGGTGCTATTCTCCGGTCCTGGCTGATAAGTTTTTCAATCAGTTCACTGTTGACCTGGTCGGCGATATCCATCTTGTTGCTGATTATGGTGATGAGTTTCTGAGGGAAAGGTAAAGATGACCGGACAACGCTGCGGTTATGCTCCAGGTTCCGGCTGGCGAGTTCCTTGATAACCTCATAAATCAGGGTTTCCCGGTCGCCGAAGTTGTTGTAGATCGTGGTCGGAGATACGCCGGCTTCTTCAGCGATGTCTTCCAGGCTGACCCGTTTAATATCATGCGTCCGGTTGAATAGCTCCCTGGCAGCGTTGAGTATCTTATTGCGTTTTTCCGACCTGATATTTATCTTTTTCATTGTAGTATAGTAGTATAATACTACAAAACTATAATGTTGTCAATAGCCTGGAATAATTTCTTTACTGGGCAAGGCCTGGTATTTGGCGGGGACAAGATCTAAGGTGGAGATGGTTGCCGGTTACGTCCCGGCAGAGTTGTTTTAAGGCTGCTTTACGGCCTCTTTTAAAAAATCTTCTACTGCCTCATTGAAGGCCTGAGGGTTTTCCAGGTTTGAGGTATGACCCGCCTGGGGGATAATCAAAGACCTGGCATGCGGGATCATCTGCTTAAATTTGACGGCATGAAAGAATACAGCCTTTGATTCAAATTCGCCGTTCAAAATGAGAGTATTTACCTTGATTCTGGATAAATCCTGAAGTTTAAAATCGTATAATGCGGAAAAGATCTTGTTAAATTCTGCCGTTCCGAATTGAATCATTTCCTGTTTTTCATAATCTGATATTCTTTTATTCGAACCAACCCATTTTTCGCTGCGCGATTTTTTGGCATACCAGAAGGCAAAATCAGCGTATCGCCTGACTCCGAGCAGTCTGACCATCAGGGTTAACAGCCATTTTGGGCCCAACACATACTTAATGATCTTGTCGCTTAAGGTATAAGCCGAGGCGATAGCGGTGTCGCTGAGAATTAAGGCGGCCAGGTTATCAGGATGTCTTACAGCATAAGCCTGTGCTATCATGCCTCCCATAGAAAGGCCGCAGATGACGGGATTCTTGATTCCCAGGACTTCAAGCAACGAAGCCAGGTCATCGGCGAATAATCCCATATCATATCGTCTGATCCGGGAACCTCCGGTATTGCCGTGTCCTCTCACATCATAAGTAATGACCTGGTAGTTGTTTGAAAAATATTCTGCCTGTGGGTCCCACATCCTGTGACTGACCCAGCCGCCATGAATGAATACCAGCGGAAACCCGTTTCCGCGGATTTCAAAGTATGTCTTGATATCGGCGGTTTGTATTTTTGGCATCTATTCGTACTGTTTCCCCGTTTATCCTTTTTCATGTTTGAACATTATCATGTCGATTATACCTTTTCAGTGAAAACTATGGCAAAATGTACTTTACGAGTGAATCGGCGCCCCGGGATGTCACCGTATTCAGCCTCACAGGGTGGCAACCTTGTGATTTTGAAAATTGCTGATTTACCGGACGAACATCCCGGGCTAAGGTTGCCGGTATTTTTATAAAAGCCTCTCTTCTATACCTGACAGCAGTTCGCTGGTAAATTCGACTGTTTTTTCCAGCTGGTTCGCGGCTAACGGTCCTTTTTGTCCTCCCTGTACAGTACAGCGCAGGGTTTTTCCGTAAACATTTAAGCCCTGTTTCACTGCTGTACGCTGCAGCATGCCGGCTGCTCCCGGATACAGCCACCTGTTCTTTGTATTCGGTTCCCCTGGCTTTGCTGGTTCAGGCCCATAAGTATCAAAGATTACGACGGGTTTTTGGGTAAAACCCTTGTTTTTCAGTTCCTTCAGCACATTAAGAGCTTTCCCATCGGCTCGCGCGAATCT
>CAYLVC010000273.1:0-4429 GCA_964387005.1 uncultured Dehalococcoidales bacterium
GGTCGTTTTTACTGCTGTGACCGGTGATGCGGAAGTAGTTGACGCAGGTTCAGACGAACAGGCGCTGAACATAGTTAATACGATTACCAGAGTTACAAATATGACTGTTGCTTTTATTCTTTTATTAAAATGTGACATTTTATGTTTTCCTTTTTGACTTTTTTCTGCTATTTTTTGGACTGATTCAAGTCCGGTCGGGTATGTTTACTAACTAAATAACCGCTGGCTGTTGTTCATTATGTTGCCGGACGTTTACTATAATTCGCCACAGATTACCTCCTGAGTTACTACTTTTATGCTCGCAGAAGCATTACTGCCAATCACAAAAAGCTCCTGCCCGGGCCTTCGTATAAACCCGGTTAATGTGCAAAAAACGGAAAGGAGGAGACTGTAAAAAAACGGCTGCGAAATAAACGTCCCCACAAGGGGTGACTGTTCCAGGAAATGCGTGTAGCTATGGTGCAGGCAGAACACATCTTTTCTCCTTTCCAGTTTGGGAAACATTGCCGTTTCCAGCAATGCCGTCGATCCCGGTATTAATCGGGATACCGGCTGTTTTCCTTATCCCGGACGGGGGATTTAGGAACAACAGCTATAGAGAATGAATTTACTTTTTAGATCAATTGATTTTATATTGGCAGAAAGAATGCGGGTTTGACCCTGAAAAACATATCAAAAAAGCGCCTTCCCTGTACGAGAAGGCGCTTTCAATCAGACAACCACCATTCCTTCTCCTTTCCAGTTTGGGAAACATTGCCGTTTCCAGCAATGCCGTTGATCCCGGTTTTAACCGGGATACCGACTGTTACCCTTATCCCAAACGAGGGACTTAGGAATAACAGCTCCAGAGAATTATGGATATAATCTTAGCACGCTTCCAATAGAAGTGTCAACCGGAATATTTTTAATACGCATTGACCTTCGCCGACCGGTGCGCTATTTTACTATTCATGATTGTAAACGCGGTACTCAATGACACCCGGGAAATTTTACAATTGCAGAAGCTTGCCTATCAGAGTGAAGCGGCAATTTACAGCGATTACACCATCCCGCCTCTGTTCCAATCTATTGAGAGTATGATATACGATCTCCAAACCCGGACGGTTCAAAAAATATCAATGGATGGAAAGAAAATCGGCTCGGTAAGGGAACGTGTTCAGGACGGCGCGGGCCACATCTGACGCCTGATTGTTCATCCCGATTTTCAGAACAGGGGCACCGGCACACAGCATATCAGAGCTATGAAAAACAATTAAACTCCCATCAACATAAAGTAAAACCGGAAGCTGCCGATCAGCTCCCGGCTTCATCTTAATCAAGATCATATTTCTTATCTGGAAAGCATTATTTCCGGCAGGAAGGTAGAGATAGAAGGCACAGCTATCAATAGTGCGACGTTAACACAGTCTGCCATGAGGAAAGGTATTACACCCCTGAAAATCGAGCTCATCGGAGCGCTCACAGCGCCGGCAAGACCGAACAAATTCATACCGAAAGGCGGCGATATCAGTCCGATTTCCACCAATCTCACCATCAACACGCCGTACCATATGGGGTCAAAGCCCAGGGCTGTCATGGTCGGGAAGAGGATGGGCAGCGTCAGGATCAGGATGGCATAGATATCAAAAACCATCCCCAGGATAATATATAGCACAGCCACCATGACAAGGATGATATACCTGTTTACCGCCAGGCCGACAATGTATTCGCTGGCCAGGAAAGGAATCCTGGTTATTGCCAGATACTGATTAAAAATAAAGGCCCCGATAATCAGCGCTATCATCATGGCGGATAAAAGTCCGCCTTCCATCAGGCTGTCAAAAAACTTGGAGCGTGTGAGTTGTCTTTTTACCAGGCAGATGGCCAAAGCCCCCGCAGCACCGATTCCACCCGCTTCGGTTGGAGTAAATATTCCTCCGTATATGCCCCCTATCACCAGCAGAAATAAAACGATTATCGGCCAGGTAAATCTGACGGATACCATCTTTTCTTTTAAGCTGGTTGGCGCCGTGGCAGGCCCCATGGAAGGATTAATCCGGCAAATAATGTAAATGGTGATGCTGTATATCAGCATCTGGGTTATCCCCGGAAGTATACCGGCCATAAACAGTTTACCGATGGACTGCTGTGTCAGGATGCCTACCAGGATAAATCCCATGCTGGGTGGAATCAATATCCCCATGGTGCCTCCGGCGGCAATTGTGCCCAGCGCCAATCTGGCATCATACCCATAGCGTTTCATTTCCGGGAAGGCGATTTTCCCCATTGCTACCGCACAGGCCAGGCTGGAGCCGCAGCAGGAGGCAAAAAGGGCACAGGCCCCCGTGGTGGCTATCGCCAGGCCTCCCCTGATCTGACCCAGCCAGACCCGCGCCATCATATAAGCATCTTTTCCAATATCCCCGCTGGAAACAAAGGCGCTCATCAGCAGGAAAAGGGGCGCTACGGCAAAGTCATAGCTGGTAGCCTTTTCAAAAGAGATAATAGCCAGGCTGGAAAGCGCCGGCCCGAAACCGTTGATAATGACCAGCCCCAGGAAGCCCAGACCGATTAACGCAAAGGCTACATTCATGCCCAGCAGGATCAGGACCATCATTACAAAAAAACCGATCAGCCCTATTACGGCAGGACTCATCTCTTTACCACCTCAACCAGAGACCGGGCGAAATCTATCAGAAGTACCAGCGCTATCAGTCCTGCGCCAATAGTCAGCCCCAGCATAAAAGGGAACAACGGCACACCCAGGGTATCGGAAACATAGTCATTGATATAATAGTTGCGCGCCATCAAGAATACCTGCCAGGATATCAGACCGAATCCGGCAGATCCCACCAGGTAGGTAACAAAATTAACAAAGGCCTTGACCCGCCGGGGGAACCTGGCTAACAGTATATCAACCCTGATATGGGACCTCCTTATCTGGCAGTAGGCCAGTCCCCAGGTCCCGGCAAAAACCAGCAGCAGACCCACCAGCTCCCAGGTACCTTTGATCGGTCTGTTGAAAAAATAGCGCCCCGCTACATCACCCAGCGTCAGCAGCATCATGGCGCCCAGGACTATAGAAGCTATAACTGCCATTATTTTGGAAAAACCTTCTATCCCGCTGCGGGTTTTTATGTATACCTTTTCGACACCAGTTGCCTGCTTCATCTCAAACCATCCCCCTGAATTTGTGAACTCCGGCAACCAAATATTACGGGCCAGTACCAGATTGCATTAATTCATTGACTTATATCTGCCTTTCACCCTCATCTACCTGAACTTGTTCAGGCCTTCCCCCTTCAAGGGGAAAAATGGTATACAGGGATTTTTGCATCCAGGTACAAGTACAACCCCTGGTACCCGGGGATTACATCCGGGTACCAGTCATGTTATTTGTTCTTTACTTCCTGGCAGCCCAGGCAGCATCGGATTTACTCTTCCACCAGTTGAGCATCTCCCTGGCTTCTTTGGTACCGTTTGCCTCATTTTCCGCAATCCACTGCTCCCAGAGGGGTTCAAAAACCTTGTTCCACTGGGCTTTTTGATCCGCAGTCAGATTTATCACCATCCCCTTGTCTACTACCTCTTTCCATGACATGACATTAGCATCTGCAATGGCCTTGCTGCTTCTCCTGGAAGCTTCAGGAGCCAGGTCCATCATGATCTTCTGGTCTGCGGGAGATATCTTGCTCCAGGTGTTTTTGTTGATAATCTGGGGATGCCCGCCGGCCCCGAAAACCACATCCGGCAGGTACTTGGTCACTTCATAAATCTTGAAATCATGAACGGCGCTTATGGCGGCAAAGGCAGCATTGGTAACTCCTGTCTGAAGCTTTTCGTAGGCTGTTGGCGGAACATCGGTCACCGATACCCCACCCAGGCTATTAACAAACTCCGCCCGGAGGCCGTTGCTGCCCACTTTCAAACCCCGGATATCTTCAGGCACCATCACCTTCTTGTCCTTGGTAAGCAGATAGGATTCGGCATAAATGACATAAAAGAATACCGGGGCAAAATCCTTGTATTCAGCTGCCACAGCCGGATATTTGTTATAGTACTCCAGGAAGGTACTGGCATGCGCCACATTGGCTTCTTCAGTATCATCAGGGAATCCCAGCCCGGGAACGCCTACAATCGAAGAAAGCGGGAACTGCTTTCGCCAGCTCGGAATGCTCAGATAATACATATCCGCCATACCGGACTTGACGGCATCAACCGAGGCAGACTGGGCTACCAGTGAACTGGCAGGGTACAGCTCGATCTTCACCCGTCCTTCTGTTTGTTTGGTTACCTCTTCCGCCCACCAGTTCAAACCCGTAGGCGGTGCTACGTTGGGCGGCATATCATGGCCGAATTTGACGACTACAGGCTCTACCGGTTTGGTGGTAGCTGCCGGTGGGGCAGTAGTTACAGCGGGCGCAACGGTTGTAGTAGATTGACCGCAGCC
>CAYLVC010000274.1:0-4422 GCA_964387005.1 uncultured Dehalococcoidales bacterium
TCTACAGATTCTATAAGCAATATTTGTTGCAGATTCTGGCGTTTGCCGGCTGCCGGCTAGGGCGGGCTGGAGTTTTTTTGTAATACAAATTAACCCAACTCGTTTTTTTGTTGCCCTTTTTCCCTTTTTAACAACCCACTGTTACCATTGAATTCACAGCCAATTAAGGCTGCTTACATTTTTTTCTTCTTGCGCGTTCTTTCAACCGCATGAATACGGGCTATTGCCCTGCGTAGCGCAGCTTCTGCTACCGCTGATTCAACCTGTGATGTCGTGTGAGAAAGCGCTTCCTGTGCCCTTTTCTTGGCCTCTTCAGCCCGTTTTATATCGATTTCCTCTGCCCGTTCAGCCGCATCCGCCAGTACAATGACCCTGTCGGCACGGACCTCAAGAAAACCACCGCTTATGGCCAGCATATATTCCTGGTTGGACTTTCTGGCAATAAGATCACCTGAATTCAGAACAGTCATTAAAGGCGCATGATGGGGTAATATACCCAGCTCTCCATCTTTACCTGGAGCTATAACAATATCCACATCATCCGAAAATACGACTCGTTCGGCAGTAACAATTTCCAATTTTATAGTCATTTTCCTGGCCTACTGCTGAAGTTTGCTGGCTTCTTCTACAGCTTCATCTATAGTTCCTACCATGAAAAAAGCCTGTTCGGGAAGATTATCATGTTTGCCTTCAAGTATTTCCTTGAAACCGCGTACTGTCTCTTTTACAGGTACATATTTCCCCGGACGTCCGGTATAGACTTCGCTGACAAACATGGGCTGAGACAAAAACCTCTGGATTCTCCTGGCTCTGGCCACTACCAGCTTGTCCTCTTCACTGAGTTCTTCAATACCCAGAATACTTATAATATCCTGCAAATCTTTGTATCTTTGCAGAACCTGTTTCACCCGGATAGCCACATCATAATGCTCATCACCGATAACCCTCGGATCAAGAATACGTGAACTCGATGTCAGAGGATCAACGGCCGGATACAGTCCCTGCGAGGCGATAGTCCTGTCCAGGGCTACAACAGCATCCAGATGACCAAAGGTAGTAGCTACGCCGGGATCAGTATAGTCATCAGCCGGTACATACACAGCCTGGAACGATGTAATTGAGCCGCTGCTGGTTGAGGTGATTCTTTCTTCGAGTTCCCCCACTTCCGTTGAGAGAGTCGGCTGGTAGCCTACAGCTGAGGGCATACGCCCGAGAAGAGCGGAAACTTCCATACCGGCCAGCGTGTAGCGGTAGATGTTATCGATGAATAACAGTACATCCATATGCTTGGAATCTCGGAAATATTCCGCCATAGTCAGGCCTGTCATACCCACGCGCAACCTGACACCGGGCGGCTCATTCATCTGCCCGAAGACCATTACCGTCTTTTCAAGCACTCCGGAGGCTTTCATTTCTTTCCAGAGATCATTACCCTCACGGGAGCGTTCTCCAATACCCGTGAAAACTGAATATCCACCATGTGCCGTAGCAATATTGCGAATAAGCTCCTGGATGATAACTGTCTTGCCAACGCCAGCGCCACCATATGCGCCGATCTTGCCGCCTTTAGTGAATGGTGTAATCAAATCCAGGGCCTTCAGTCCCGTTTCCAGCGTTTGTGTTGTCTTTGCCTGGTCTTCAAAAGCCGGCGGAGAACGGTGAATAGGCCACTTTTCTGTTGACTCAACGTCCCCCAAGTTGTCCAGCGGTTCTCCCAGTACATTAAATAGACGCCCTAGTGTTGCCTGTCCCACCGGCACGCTCACCGATGCTCCGGTATCCACAGCTTCAACACCCCGCTGAAGACCTTCAGTTGGAGATAACGAAACACAGCGTACCCAATCATTGGGTAAATGAGCTTCAACTTCAAGTACGATTTTACCTTCCTGTCCTTGAATCTCAATTGCATTAAACAACGCAGGCAATTGTCCCGGTGGAAATTCGATGTCCACCACAGTACCGATTACCTGTACTACTTTCCCTTTAGCCACGGAACCCTCCTGAGTCTATACTATTGCCGATGCGCCGCCCACGATATCCAGAATTTCGGATGTAATTGCTTCCTGTCTGGCTTTATAATATGCCAGTGTTAAAGCCTGTAATAGTTCATTCGCACTCTCGGTAGCATTGCGCATTGCCACCATCCGCGCCGAATGTTCACTGGCTATAGATTCCAAAATCGCATGATAGATTTCCGATTCCACAAAACGCGGAAGAAGCTGATTTAATACGCCTGCCGGGTCCGGTTCGAAGATAAACTCGGAGGACTTCGTTTTTGCTGATTCGACCGGTACCACGGGCAGTATCTGCTTCATGTATGGAGACTGCTTCATGGTATTATAAAACCGGGCATAAGAGATAAACGCCTGGTCTATCAGTCCATTGGAATAATCCTCGATAATTATGCGGGATATCGGTAGCGTATCGAGCAAAGAAGGTTTGTCACCCAGCTTGCTGAATTCCGCACGTATTTCACGGCTGTATCTCCGCATATACTCAATACCCCGCCGCCCCACTAACACCAGTGAAACGGGTTCTTTACGCTCAAGCATATAACCGGACGTCTTGCGGTTAAGATTGGAATCCAATCCCCCGGACAGACCACGGTCCGGTGTAATGTGTACTATAGCTATTTTTTTTACCGGCCTTACCTGTAACAGAGGGTGGTTTCCTTCATTGCCTTTAGGCAAAGCTGCCAGGTCGGCAATGACCTGTTCTATTTTTTCTGAAAAAGGTCTGCCGGCCAGCCCGCGTTCCTGGGCTTTGCGCATCTTGGAACTGGCAATCATTTCCATTGCCCGTGTTATTTTAGCTGTATTCTGAACGCCGCGTATACGGCGGCGAATCAATCGCGTGTTAGCCATTTTTCAGATTACCTTGTTAGTATTCGTTTCTATAAAGTCATACCCTGCTTGTATTGCTGTATTGCTTTCTTTAAACCTTCTTCCGTTTCCCGGTTGAGTTCTTTTTTGGTCCCTATAGTTTTTAGCAAATCTGCTGCGGAGGCCTTTAAGTACTTTTGCATACCACTCTCAAAAGCACTTATTTTCTCCAGAGGTACATCATCCAGAAAGCCGTTATTCACTGCAAACAGAATTGCCACCTGATTTTCTATTGACATAGGAGAAAATACGGGCTGCTTGAGTACTTCGATTATGCGTTTCCCTCGGTTAAGCTGATCACGGGTTGCCTTGTCCAGTTCAGCCCCGCCGAATGAGGCAAACGCTTCCAGAGACTGATACTGGGACAACTCGCCTTTTAACCTGCCGGCTACCTGTCTCATGGCTTTGGTCTGGGCTGAACTTCCCACGCGTGAAACTGAAAGACCAACGTTTACTGCCGGACGAACATTGGAATTGAACAGGTCTGCCTCCAGAAATATCTGTCCGTCGGTGATGGAAATTACGTTGGTAGGTATATAGGCAGAAATGTCTCCTGCCTGGGTTTCAATAATCGGCAGAGCCGTCAGAGAACCACCGCCTTTTTCAGGAGAAAGCTTTGCTGCTCGCTCCAATAACCGGCTGTGCAGATAAAATACGTCACCGGGATAGGCTTCACGCCCGGGCGGACGCCTTAAAAGAAGTGATATTTGGCGATATGACCAGGCATGTTTAGAAAGATCGTCGTAAATTACCAGTGCATCCTTTCCGGCTTCCATAAACTCTTCACCCATGGCACAACCGGCATAAGGAGCCAGGTACTGCAAAGCAGCTGAATCGGCTGCATTGGCAGCCACCACAATCGTATGTTCCATGGCGCCATTTTCCTCCAGGGAAGCTACAACCTGGGCTACCTTGGAGGCTTTTTGCCCGATGGCAATATAAATACAGATCAGGTTCTGGCCTTTTTGATTGACAATAGTATCCAGGGCAACTGCCGTTTTACCGGTAGTACGGTCTCCAATAATCAACTCACGCTGTCCCCGTCCGATCGGAATCAGGCTGTCGATGGCCTTAATACCTGTTTGAACCGGAGTATTAACCGGGGCTCTCACCACCACATTCGGGGCAATCCTTTCAATAGGGCGTGTTTTGCTGGTACTGATCTGACCTTTTCCATCAATCGGACGTCCCAGCGAATCTACCACCCTGCCGATAAGCGCATCTCCAACCGGTACTTCAGCAATGCGCCCGGTGGTCTTTACTTCATCGCCCTCTTTCAATTTGGAATAATCACCCATAATAATAGCGGAAACGCTATCTTCTTCCAGGTTTAAAGCGATTCCGATAATATTATGAGGGAATTCCAGCAATTCGTTGTATCTGCAGCCGGATAATCCGTGAATCCTGGCGATGCCGTCCCCTACTTCAACGATTGTGCCGACATCTGCTACAGTCACTGCCATCCCAAACTGCTCAATCTGCTGCTTAATGACCGATACTATATCCTGACCTTTTATCGCCATCCGTTACCTCGTTTACC
>CAYLVC010000275.1:0-4422 GCA_964387005.1 uncultured Dehalococcoidales bacterium
GGCATTATTCACCGCAAATTCTTCGGAGTAGCAGATAACCTGGGACACCGCTCATTCCGTTTCAAGGACTTCATGCCCAAAGAGCTTTATCCCGGTCTGGCGCATTTCCTGATCATGATCGGCTGCTGTTTGCTGCTGCTGGGAACGGCCCTGGATGTTTTAAGCCATTATATAGTTGAGTTCATCCATGGGAATTTTTACTTTGTACATTCCCTGTTTGTGGATATCGGCGGGATCATGGCCCTGATCGGGGTGATTATGGTCTTTATCCGCCGCTACGTCCGGAAGCCGGATAGACTGGACAACAAGACCGGCGACCTGATGGCTCTGCTGGCTATTATCCTGATAGTGGTAACAGGTTTTGTGGTGGAAGGCCTGAGGGTGGCCGCCAATGAAATCGTAGAAAATCCGTCCTGGTCGGTCTTTTCACCCGGAGGGTACGTATTGGCCAGGGCTTTCGGTGGTTTCAGCCACTCTTCTCTCCTGGTAGCCCACCGGGTTATGTGGTGGGTGCATTCTTTGATTACTTTTGGTTTTTTGTTTTATATAGCGCTGTATTTCAACCGCCTGTGGCACCTGATAATCTCTCCTCTCAATGTTTTCTGGAGGAACCTGGGACCCAGGGGGGAAATGGCGTCCATCGATCTGGAGAAGGCTGATTCCTACGGTGTTTCAAAGGTGGAGAACTTCAGCTGGAAAAACCTGCTTGATCTGGATGCCTGTACGCGCTGCGGGCGCTGTGTAGACAACTGTCCGGCCTATCTCAGCGGGAAACCCCTCAGTCCCAAGAATGTTATTCAGGACCTCAAAGCAAACTGGCTGGAAAAAGCCCCGGCCCTGATGGCTGCAAAGGCCAAAGCCAAAAAGGCTGTGCCCGCAGAAAACCAGGAGGGTACGTCAGCCGAGGCCTCATCTGATTCGTCAACTGAGGGAGCGACTGAGGTGGAGAGCAAGCCCATGATAGGCGGTGTGATAGATACCGAGGCTATCTGGAATTGCACTACCTGTTTTGCCTGTCAGGAGGTCTGCCCCGTCTGTATTGAACCCATGTTTAAAATCGGCGAAATGAGACGCAACCTGGTACTGGAACAGGCTTCCATTCCGGAGAGCGCCGAAGGCGCATTGCGCAGCATTGAAGACAGGGGACATCCCTGGAGGGGTACGCTTCTGACCCGCGATAGCTGGTTAGAGGGTCTGGACATTAAGGCCATGGCTGATGACAGCGAGGTGGATGTTCTGTACTGGGTGGGCTGCACTGAGGCACTGGAAGACCGCAGTTTGAAGGTTGCCCGGGCGACGGGACAGCTTTTAAAAATCGCCGGTGTTAAATTCGGGGTGCTTGGATCCGAGGAAAGCTGTTGCGGCGATCCTGCCCGCAGGCTGGGCAATGAGTATCTATACCAGATGCAGGCTATGAAAAATATCGAGATTCTTAACGGTTACGGCATAAAAAAGATCGTTACCGGCTGTCCCCACTGTTACAACACACTGCGTCATGAATATCCCCGCTTCGGGGGTAATTTTGAAGTAGTCCATCACAGCGAATTCCTGCTTCAACTGCTCAAGGAAGGCAGGCTGAAAGTTTCCAAGGGACCGCTGGCTACCGTCACCTTCCATGATCCCTGTTACCTGGGCAGGTATAACAACATATTCGAGGCGCCGCGCCAGGTACTGAGCTATGTGCCGGATATCACTCTGGTAGAGATGGAGCGGAACAGGGAACGGAACTTCTGCTGTGGAGCAGGCGGAGGCCATTTATGGCTGGAAGAACAAAAAGTAGGTGAACGCATCAATGTTATGCGCACTGACCAGGCGATGTCAACCGGCGCCGGCATGGTGGCTACAGCCTGTCCTTATTGCCTGCAAATGTTCCAGGATGGAGCCAAGACCAGGGAGGTGGATGAGACGCTGAAGATCATGGATATAGCAGAGATACTGGCAGAATCGGCAGTATATAATTCCTGTGCTTCACGGAAAGAGGACTGAAATAATGCGAAGAGTGGCGGTGGTGGGCGCCGGACAGACCAGGTTCAGCGGCGCCCAGTCTCTGACGAATACTGAGCTTTTTACCCAGGCGGCGGTGGAGGCCATGGAGTCTGCCGGGGTTAAGAACAGCGATATTCAGGCCCTGCTGGCAGGCAATGTATTAAGCGATTACGAGGAAGGCCAGCAGATTGCACATACCTTTATTGCTGAAAACCTGGGGTTGTCACATATACCGGCAAATACTTATGACGGGGCCTGTGCCTCTTCCAGTGTGGCGATCCACGATGCCTTTATCTGGATAGCCTCGGGCTTGTATGATATTGTGCTGGCTGGAGGAATGGAACGCGCAGCCACCATGGGTACCCGGCTGGCAACCCAGACATATGCCATGTATACCGACAGGTTTTATGAATATCCCTCCGGAATCACTTTCCCGGGGGTGTTTGCCATGCTGGCCAATCTGTATGCTAAAAGGTGCGGTATAGAAATACCCCGTTTAAAAGAACAGATGGCGCTGGTCTCGGTCAAAGCTCATAAATACGGTCTGCTTAATCCCAGAGCCCACCTGCGGCGGGAGATGAGTGTAGAGAAGGTGCTGAAAAGTCCCATGGTCAGCCAGCCTTTGCAGGTCTATGACTGCTGTCCTTTTTCTGATGGCGGGGCGGCGGTGATACTGGCTTCGGAAGAAGCTGCCAGGAAGCTGACTGACAGACCGGTTTTTATTACAGGAGTGGGACAGGCCTCAGCCGGTTCACTGGCCAGCCAGCAGGATACTCTTCCCTGGCTGGTTGTACGGGAGGAAGCCGCCAGGCGGGCTTATGCCATGTCCGGCAGGAAACCGGCGGATATCGACGTCTGCGAGGTCCATGACAGCTTCACCATCGCCGAAATCCTGGCCATTGAGAGCCTGGGTTTTTTCCCTCGCGGCAAGGGAGGGGAAGCCACCGCCAGGGGTGATACCCGGATCGGGGGGAAGATTCCAGTCAATCCCTCGGGAGGGCTGAAAGCCAAAGGCCATCCGGTGGGTGCTACCGGCGCTGCCCAGGTGTATGAAATATTCCAGCAGCTGCGCGGCGTATGCGGTGAAACGCAGGTTGAAGGAGCCAGGACAGGGCTGACCGATGCCATGGGGGCCAGCGGAAACATCCATTGTGTGATGATACTGGAGAAAGGCTGGCAATAATTCCAGGGGATATTTCAGCTTATGACATTTACAGGGGCCAGGACAGCATATTTTACAGCCAGCGAAATATCAAAGTTTTTGGATCTATTAATCAAATCATTATACCTTATCTCAAAGCAGGAAAACGTAGTTGAGGATGCTGATTTGGGGAAATCATTAGAGAAGACAGGCTTGATGTTGAATGTGAAAGAATACCTGGCGGCCCTTGAAGACAACCGGCTGCTGGGTTTGAAATGTAAGAAATGCGGCTTTATTACCGCTCCACCCCGTATGGCCTGCCGCAGGTGCGGGGGTTATGACTCGGAAGTAGTGGAGCTTTCGGGTAAAGGTAAAATAGCTACATTTACCTCGGTCCATGTGTCCGCGGAAGCAAGAAGGGGAAAGACCCCCTATCTGGTAGTGCTGGTTGAGCTGGAGGAAGGTCCCTGGATCATGGGCAATCTGCTGGGAGTCGATCCATCCACCGCTTCATTCGATCTGATGGATCGGAAAGTGACCCTGGTAAAAGTTCCGCCGTCCCCGGATAGAAAAAATGAGGATACCCCTTCCCCTCAGTTTCAGCTTGCCGAGTGAAATACTTTTGTTGCAGCAGGGGTGAACCTTGCGGTCACCCGCTTCTCTGCATAAAAGACATTTTTAATAATCCAGACACCAGTGCAGGGCTTACCCATTTTTTATTGTATAGGGAATTCCTTTTATTCTTAATTTTCTCCTTGCTTTGTATTATTTTTCACCGGGTTAGAACAGATATCCGTTTAAAGCAGAAGTTACAGGAGTGTCTTGCCCAACATCGCTGTTATGCTGTTAGAGAACCGGAAAGAAATTTTTGTTTTTTTGAGAAGTGGTGTAATATTTGAGGAAAACAACCAAGGGGGGCTCCGGCATAACAGAACGATTTTGGCGCCGGGTGGCATTGGTTGTGTGATGAGAAAGGGACAAAAAGGATAAAGTAGGGGGGAATGGACCTGGGTTTGAAAGACAAAGTGGCACTGGTAACCGGAGCCGGCAGTCAGTCGGGTTTCGGCAAAGGCACCAGCCCAATGGATATTGCGGCAGCCGTGGCCTACCTGGCATCCGATCTTTCCGGGGATATTACCGGGCAGGTGCTGAGCATCTCCGGCGGTTCTACCATGCAGTAGCAGACTGATACGACAATCGTGATAATTATTCGTACTGCTAATAACCTTTACAGTAGATGTTAGTATTTTGTACGGTCTGTGGTATAATAAAAAAAATTTGGACAACCTCTTCGT
>CAYLVC010000276.1:0-4394 GCA_964387005.1 uncultured Dehalococcoidales bacterium
TCAACTCTGGTATAATTAAGTAATGCGAGTGGGGCGTTTACACAACTGGGATGTCAGCTTTGAAGAGGCCCGGGAAATTCAAATAAATCTGGCCCTGCGGGTTATTTGTCAAGATGGCGGATTGACACCTGCGTTGATTGCCGGACTGGATGTATCTGTGAACCGCAGCGGAGAAGCAGTGGCAGCCGCCGTAATACTCTCCTATCCTGATCTAAAGTTACAGGAAAAAAGCGTTGCAGTGGGTAAGATGAATTTCCCTTACGTTCCCGGGTATCTTTCTTTTCGGGAAATACCCTTAACGCTGGAGGTGATTGAAAAGCTACGGCTTGTTCCTGATCTGGTTATGGTAGACGGACAGGGGATTGCGCATCCCAGACGCTTCGGTCTGGCTTCTCACCTGGGTCTGTTTCTGGATATACCTGCAATCGGCTGCGCCAAGTCCTCGCTTTTCGGTCAGTATCAGGAACCGGGGTTGTTGTCAGGGAGCCGTGAATACATACTGGATAAAGATGGTAACCAGATAGGGGTTGTCCTCAGGACCAGAGACAGGGTAAAGCCCTTGTTTGTTTCGATAGGCCATAAAATTTCCCTGTTATCCGCCGTGAAATGGGTTTCCTGCTGCTGCCGGGGATTTCGCTTGCCTGAACCGACCCGCCTGGCTCATTTAGCCAGCAGGGGCGTTCTTTGATACAATAACTAAGAGGTCTTAAACTCCGGGTCTGAACTATATTTTGATGTGTTCAGGCTGGCCAGGAGTTGAAAAAAGCAAAGCCAGTAGATTAACAGTGGTATGAGGTGTGTGATATGCAAGAACTGACAGAGAAAATAGAAGACTTTAAGGCCAGAGTGTCGTCTGCACTGGTGCGTCTTTGATGTTGCCAATAAAGAAAAGGAAATAGTTGAGCTGGAAAAGTTGACCATGTCGCCCGATTTCTGGCAGGACCAGGATCAGGCACAGGTGGTGATGCGTCGCCTGGCAGATAACCGGAAGACGGTGGACCTCTGGCGGGGAATGGAAAAACAGCTTGTAGAGGTTTCTGACCTATTGATGCTGGCAGATACAGAAAAAGACAGCGATTTGACCGCGGACGTTCAGGCTGATCTGGAAAAAATCAGTGAACAAATTGAAGAAATGGAGTTTGAGCTGGTATTCAGCGGTCGTTATGACAGCCGGAATGCCATTGTATCCATTCATGCCGGGGTCGGTGGGACAGAGTCACAGGACTGGGCGGATATGCTTTTGAGGATGTATTTGAGATGGGCGGAGAAAAGAGGTTTCAAGGCGGATGTTCTGGATACTTCTCCAGGAGAAGAAGCAGGTATAAAGAGTGTAGTAGTAGCAGTTACCGGGGATTATGCCTACGGGTATCTACGCTCGGAACATGGAGTTCACCGCCTGGTGCGGCTTTCTCCATTTGATGCAGATCATGCCCGGCATACCTCCTTTGCCATGGTGGAAGTAGTTCCCGAAGCTGAGAGTAACGTGGATGTGGCCATCAAGCCTGAAGACCTTAAAGTCGAGGTGTTCCGCTCGAGCGGTCCGGGGGGACAACACATGCAAAAAAGCAGTACGGCAGTACGCATTACCCATTTGCCTTCCGGTATTGCAGTGGCCAGTCAGAGCGAGCGTTCTCAGTTGCAGAACAAGACGATTGCCCTTAAAATCCTGGAATCCCGGCTGTTTGAGAAAGAACTGCAAAAGCAGGCTCAGGAAAAAGCCAGATTAAAAGGTAAACATATTGAAGCAGGTTGGGGCAACCAGATCCGCAGTTATGTACTGCATCCTTATAAAATGGTAAAAGACCACCGTACAGATTACCAATCAGGTAATCCGGAATCTGTGCTGGAAGGTGAACCGGATGATTTTATGATCGCTTTTTTGCGTTCGGGGCTGGAAAGAGGATATGACTAAAAAGATAGCATTGATTACGCTTGTTGCAGTACTGGCAGCCATTATGATTGTGCAGATGCCGGGAATAAGCGTGGCTCAGCCTCAAAACGCAATATCGGTCTCAGATATTGCGGCAGTTATGGATTTTCCACTGAATCTCAATTTCTCTGCGCGAATGTCCAGTAAAGTTAATATAGTTGACATAAGGTTAAAATACAACGTTGAAAGAATGAGCGTTGCCAGCGTGATCGGCGAGGTCTTTGTCAGGTTTACCCCATCTCCAAATGTCAATGCCAGGTATACGCTGGATATGCGTAAGGTCGGTGGACTGCCGCCGGGTACAAGGCTGAGTTATTGGTGGTCGATCAAAGATGCCGGAGGAAATGTTCTGGATACTCCGGAGCAGCCTTTTGAAGTAAAAGATAACCGTTTTGACTGGAAACAGTTGTCCGAAGGAAAAATCAGGCTCTTCTGGTACAGGGGCGATGATGCTTTTGCACGGTCTTTAATGGCTACAGCCCAGGAATCTCTGACCAATATGGCCAGGGATACGGGAGCATCTCCCCAGGATATTATTGATATTTACATCTACAACGGTTCTCAGGATTTACAGGGATCAATGATTTATCCCAGCGAATGGACAGGAGGAGTTGCATTTACTTCTTTTAATATTGTGGCTATCGGCATCAGCCCTGATAATCTCAATTGGGGCAAAAGGGCCATGACACATGAACTGAATCATATTGTAATAAACCAGGTCACTTTCAATCCCTATCACGGTCTGCCGGTATGGTTGAATGAAGGTCTGGCCATGTATTCCGAGGGGCCGCTGACTTCCCAGTTTTCTGTTCCTCTGGCTACGGCCGTATCCGAGGGGACACTGATCTCAGTAAGGAGCATCAGCAGTCCATTCTCTGCTGATGCTACCAAAGCCAGTCTGTCTTATGCTCAAAGCCACAGTCTGGTGGATTACCTGATAAAGACATACGGTTCTGCCAGGATGCTTGATCTTCTGAATACCTTTAAACAGGGCAGCACCTACGATGGAGCTTTCCATAAAGTATATAGTATGGATATGGACCAGTTAGAAAAAGACTGGAAGGTGAATTTGGCAACAGAGAACAGCAAATGAAAAGGCATTAACGTCCTGACATAACGACATTATTAGTTGCGCATGAATAGGGATTATTCATACGCCAATTATTCAAGCGTCAAATGAAAATAAAATAAAATGGCAAAAGATCGGAAGCAAAAAAATTCGTTTACGGTTAAGGATATGCCCACCACTGAGAGACCCAGGGAAAGACTTCAAAGACTGGGAGTTGAAAACCTATCTGCGCTCGAGTTGCTGGCAATTGTTCTTACCAGCGGTCATAAGGATGAACCGGTGTTAAAGGTAGCGCAAAGACTACTGGATAAATTCGGTAACATAGAAACAATTGCCGGGACTTCACTTGAAGAATTGCTAACAGTAACGGGTATTGGGCCGGCTAAGGCCTGCCAGATAAAAGCCGCTTTTGAGCTGGCAAACCGCTGGGATAGATCGGCTAAAAACACTCCCGGGAAGACGGTATCGTCTCCGGAAGAAGCCTATCTGGAACTAAAAGGAAAATCGAGGGGGCAAAGCAAAGAGCATTTCTGGGCGATATTGTTGAATACACGCAACAAGGTAATAAAGACCGTAGAAATTTCCGTGGGCAGTCTGGATACGAGTATTGTTCACCCCCGGGAGTTGTTCAAGGAAGCTATGACTGCCAGCGCTTCATCGGTCATTGTGGCTCACAACCACCCGTCTGGCAACCCGGAACCTTCGCAGGATGATATCAAGTTGTCACGGCGGTTGAAAGAGGCAGGAGAACTGGTAGGGATAGCAGTTGTTGATCACCTGGTGATAGGGGACGGGCAATATATCAGTATGAAAAGGGAAGGGCTGTTGTGAAGAAGCTTAACATAATATTTCTAATTGTTTTAATCATCAGCGCGTTATCATTTGCCGGGTGCAACCAGGTGAAACAATCCCCTCAGCCTGTCTCTGTGTCTTCCGGGGGGGTGCTGAATTTATGGGACAGCCAGGATCCCACTACACTCGATCCTTCATTGCAAAATGAGGCTGGTTCAGCCCAATACATAATAGAGATATTCAGTGGGTTGGTAAAGCTGGATGAGACCCTGACGCCTGTTCCCGATATCGCCCAGAGATGGGATATTTCTGAAGATAAAGTGACATACACTTTCCACTTGAGGCAAGATGTAAAATTCCAGGATGGGAAAACACTAACAGCCCATGACGTTAAGTATTCATGGGAACGAACCACCGATCCGGAGGTCGGTTCACTTAATGCCTCCAGTTACCTCGGCGATATTTCCGGTGTGGAAGACAGGCTGGCAGGGAAAGCCGGCGATATCAGTGGAGTGAAGGTTCTGGATGATTATACACTACAGGTGAAAATAGACTCTCCAAGGTCATATTTTTTGTACAAGCTGGCCTATCCTACAGCTATGG
>CAYLVC010000277.1:0-4386 GCA_964387005.1 uncultured Dehalococcoidales bacterium
CCTGCCTGGCAGCTTCCAGCACCGTTTCCAGTACACTGTCATCCACCGGGTCGGACTTGTATTTACGAATACTGCGTCTGTTTTTTATAGCTTCAAGAGCGTCCATTTGTCCTCCTCAATCTATTGGCAGAAGAGTGTTTTTCTGCCGTAAACAGTATAGCCTATCCAGGCAGGCTAATTAAAGATCTCTGTCTGCACATACCTGAGTGTGTTTGTATCGGTTCAGGGAAATATCCGGTCCCGGTACAATATTGTTGGGGCTGCCCTGTTGACAGCAGAGACCCGGTATGTGTTATATTTAGTACCTAGAGTTACTAGGTATATGCCGTAATACTAAAATTATTGAATACCGGTCAAACGAAACCGGGAAGGAAGGCAGATTTGAAAATAGCCGTGGATGCCATGGGAGGCGATTTTGCCCCGCAAGAAATTATTAAAGGAGCCGTAACGGGAGCCCGTGATTACGGGGTGGGCCTTATTCTGGTCGGACCGCAGGAGATCATCAGGCAGGAGCTGGCGAAGTATGATATATCCGGGCTTGAAATTGAAATCCTGCATACCGATCAGTATCTGATAGAAGGCGAGCAGCCGGCCTATACCCTGCGCGCCAAACGCAACGCCTCCATTGCCCTGGCCGTCCGCCAGGTAAAGGAAGGCAAAGCCCAGGCGGTTATCAGCATGGGTCCGACCGGCGGTGTCATAACCTCCGCCTTGATGGTTCTGGGTACAGTTGAAGGCATATCCCGCCCGGTGGTCGGAGGTGCATTCTGTGATTTTACTCCTGACTGTGTCTTGATGGATATGGGTGGAAACCTGGATTGCCGGCCCGATCAGCTTCTTGATTTCGCCGTAGTAGGTACGGTTTACGCCCGCAAGCTTTTGGGCGTTCCCGAGCCTGCTGTAGCCCTGCTTAACGTAGGGAAAGAAGAAGGAAAAGGCGCCGCCGTCCTGAAAGAGGCTTACGAGCTTCTAAAGCGCAGCGGATTGAATTTCATCGGAAATATCGAAGGCAATGACATCCCTTCAGGCCGGGCTAATGTTATCGTTACCGACGGCCTGGTGGGCAATATTGTTACCAAATATTGCGAGGGACTGGGGAAGACCGTTGCCGACTGGCTGGGTGAAGAACTTAAAAACGATCTGCCTGATGAGAGGTTGAAGGCCCTCCGGCGGAACTTGATGTCACGCATGATAAAAGCCGATGACAGCGGCGGAGGCCCTGTCTGGGCGGTCAACGGGTTGGTCTTCAAGGGTCACGGCCGTTCGCGTGCTTATGAAATGGCTCAGACGGTAAAGACCGCTAAAACCCTGGCTGAGCTTGACCTGGTCAATGCCCTCAAATCGGAATTGCTGGCCGTGCGCAGCCGACTGAAGGCGAGCGGTACGCAGCAATGAAAGTAACACCTGAAACCTGAGTTTATCAAATTAGTAACCTTAGTAGAATCACCCAAATACGATCACAATATACTTAAATAGCTTATCAGATGGTCTTAAGAGGAACGTGTAAGGGCACGGCATGCCGTGCCGCTTAGCCTGTCTTAGCGCACCGGTCGATACGAAAATCGGAGGGCAACTGATGGCAACCGGCACTTGCTGCGGTTTACCTTTGTTTGATCATACCTATTAAATACCCGGAAATGCTAAAACTGATATTAAAACTTGTCAATGACAGGTAAAGTGAGTAACTCATGTGCCCGGTTTATACCTGGGCACAAAATGCTGAAAAAGGAGAAAGCTGCTATGGACCGTAGAGTTGTAATCACAGGACTGGGGGCGGTTACACCGGTCGGTAATAATACCGCTGAATACTGGCAGGGCCTCGTGTCAGGCCGCAGCGGAGCAGCTCCGATCACTCTTTTCGACACCGCGGCTTTTCCTGTAAAGATTGCCGCTGAGGTAAAAAACTTTAAAGCAGAAGATTTCATGCCCCTTAAAAGGATGGACCGCACCGGGCGCTGTGGCCAGTTTGCCATCGCCGCTGCGAAAATGGCCCTGGAATCGGCGGAGTTAGACCTCACGGCTGTCAACCGGCAGCGGATGGGGGTCGTAATCGCCACTACCGGTATGGCCTATCTGAATGCCGAATACGGTGAGGTAATTAAGAACAGGCCGATGCGCTTGGACCCTCTTTTTGTCACCCGCAGCGGACAATGCATGGTGCCGTCGCAGGTAGGGCTGGAAATCGGGGCCAAAGGCCTTAATACCAGCGTTAACAGCGCCTGCGCCAGCGGCAGCGACGCTCTGGGAGCGGCTTTAAGCTATCTGCGCCTGGGTTACGCCGATATTATCGTTGCCGGTGGGGCTGAGGCCGGGGTCAATCCCGTCTCGCTGGCCGTCTGCGCCCGCGTAGGCGCCCTGTCCAAACAGGCGGACCCCGCCCGCGCTTCCCGTCCATTTGATCTTCAGCGGGACGGTTTTGTGCTGGGAGAAGGTGCGGGCATACTGCTGCTTGAGACTCTGGAGCATGCCCGCAAACGGGGTGCTCACATCCTGGCCGAGCTGGCGGGAGCAGGCTGGTCGTTCGATGCTTTTAATGAGACCGCACCGGATTTTGAACAGGAAGCCGCAGCTATCCGTAGCGCTATTGCGAATGCCGGTCTTACCCCCGCGGACATCGACTACATCAACGCTCACGGCACAAGTACCCGGCTGAACGACCTGACTGAGACCCGGGCTATCAGGGCAGTCTTCGGTGAACGCTCCGGCAAAATTCCCGTCAGTTCCAATAAATCCATGATCGGCCACCTGGCCGCCGCAGCCGGCGCCGTGGAGGCCGTGGCCACCGTTTTAACTTTTAATAACGGAATTATCCCGCCGACTATACACTATGAAACCCCGGACCCCGAATGTGACCTGGACTACGTCCCCAACACCGCCCGTCATCAGTCAACAACCGCCTGCCTGTCCAATTCTTTCGGCATGGGTGGACAAAACTGCTGCCTGGTAATAAAAAATTTCAAGGAGGAATAGGAGTGTCTGAAGTTGGAATCGTCACCGACAGTACCAGCCTTTTACCTGCCGCTTTGAGGGCCGAATACGATATCCGGGTGGTCTCCATGGGTTTCATTCTCGATAATAAAGTATACCGGGACCATCTGGATATTGAGACATCGGAGTTCTGGAAGATATACCCCACTTTTAAAGAAACGCCTACCACCAGCGCCGGCGCCGCCGGGGATTTTTATCAGGCTTTCATGGACCTGGCAAAAGATAAAAAGAGCATCGTCTGCATCACCCTTTCCAGGGTGCTCAGTGCCACCTTTGGTGCGGCAGAACAGGCCGCTAAACTGGTCATGGAGAAAAAGCCCGGCCTGGACATCCGCGTAATTGACAGCAAGACCTGTCTTGGCGCACTGGGGTTCATGGTGCTGGAAGCTGCCCGGGCCGCCGGCAGCGGAAAAACCCTCTCAGAGGTACTGGACGTGGTTCAGGATATGCTGCCCAAAGTGAAATACTTCATGATACTGGAGTCTTTACGCTCATTGATGAAAATCGGGCGGGCTCCGGACGGCAAAACTGTGGACGTTCCGCAAATCAAGCCCATACTGGGCATGGTCAGCGGCAAGGGAGTAGTCGAAAACCTGGACAAAGCGCCCACCATGGATCAAGCCCTGGCCAGGGCAGTTGAGATGATAGGGGAACACACCGATGGTACCAGACCCCTGCATGTTATTCTGAGTTATCCCCAGACGGAAGAAAAAAACGAACAAATTAAAAAAATGCTGTTAAGCCGCTATACCTGTGCTGAGCTATACATCTCGCAATGTGTTCCCGCCACTGTGGTAGCCACCGGCCCGATGTGGGCTATAGGCTTTTATTCCTGAATTTCGCCGGAAGGCGACCCATGAGCAATAAAAAGAGGCCCCCATCCTGCGGGGGTCTCTTTTTGTTACTTGTTTGTGATATTGTCTCTTTTTTATTTACTTACCTGTGAGTTTCCGCCTTTAAGATAATACAGGATAGCAAAAAGGTCAGCGATGACTGCCCGGGTTCAGAAAGGAGCAAAAACGTGACTCGTCCGCGTATATTGGTTGTCAATGATGAATCGGCTCTGAGAGAATTATTCCGTATCAACCTGAAAGTCAGAGGGTGTGATGTTCTGGTCACCTGGGGCTGTCCCGAGGTACTCCCCCTTATCAGGAAAGAGCATCCCGACCTGGTGATACTGGATATGACAGTTCGCGGGGTAGACGGCTTCGAGTTGTGCAGGCAAATTTGCCGGTCTTCCATGGCTTCCGTCATTGCCTTCAACATGCGGGGCAACGAAAACGATCTCCTGCGCTGCCTTGAAATGGGCGTGGATGACTATCTGTGGAAACCCTTCGGCGTTGACGAATTGATGGCCAGGGTCTGGGCTGTGCTGCGCTGCAAGAGACTGGGCAGGCC
>CAYLVC010000278.1:0-4370 GCA_964387005.1 uncultured Dehalococcoidales bacterium
ACAGCGGCTTTGGCGTCATGTATCTGGGCTGGAAATAGTGCTTCACCCGCCAGCCGGTAGTTAACACTCACAGCAGCGTATTTTCTCTCCAGTATTGTGTCAACCAGCGGTTGTATCATGTCTTTGTCACCCTGGGTAAAACCGCCGGGATGAAAATACACAATAACAGGGAAAGGGCCTTTGCCTGTTTCCGGCAAATATATGTCCAGTTTCTGCGAATCTGACTGCACTGCATATGGAACGTCATAAATTATCTCCGGCATCCGTTTGCTCCTCAGTTGAATTGATTTATTATAACCCTATTTTAGGATGATTTGCATAGTTATGGGGTTCGAGGTAGTGTTTCAGGCGAAAAGATAAGTTAGCTCTGTTCAGGGTTCAAATACAGCGGTTTAGTTCAAAAATCGGGGCAAAAACATGTTCAAGGTTGATTTGAAATACATTGTATAATCTATTAAGATAAAGCTTAAGGCCAACAACACTAATAAACACTCCTTGATTATTGTAGTCCGTTACGCCAGCCTTCCTTTTTTAGCTGCCAGATTGAAATTAAAATAAAAATAGAGAGAAGAGAGAGAATTTATGAAAGACCTTAAAGGGAAAACAGCGTTTATTACCGGCGGAGCCAGCGGCATCGGTCTGGGTATTGCCAAAGCCTTCGCCAAATATGGCATGAAAGTGGTTATTGCCGATTCACGCCAGGAAGCCCTGGATGAGGCTATGGGCTATTTCAAAAAGACCGGCCAGCCTGTTCATCCCATTAAGCTGGATGTGACCGACCGCGAGGCTTACGCCAGGGCAGCCGATGAGGCGGAAAAGGTCTTTGAGAAAATCCATGTACTGGTCAATAATGCCGGTGTGGACTGCGGCGGGGCCATTCAACAACTGACTTTTAAGGACTGGGATTTCGGCCTTGGCGTTAACCTGATCGGTGTGATCAATGGCATGGTAGTAGTTTTGCCCCACATCCTGAAACATGGTGAGGAAGGGCATGTCGTTTCCACCTCCTCTACCTGCGGACTGATGGGTTCAGCCAATATGGCCATTTACTGCACCAGCAAGTATGCTATTTGCGGTATGATGGAATGCGCCGCTACCGATTTGCAGGACAAAGGAATCGGTGTATCCATACTGGTTCCTGGTTTGACCAGGTCCAATATGCACGCCTCCACCGCTGCCAACCGCCCGCCTGAACTGAGAAATGAGGGAGAACCCTGGCCTCCGCCTCCGCCCAAAAGAGACCCTAAACGGCCGGTTTACGACATCAATGACGTGTTTATGGAACCGGAGGAGACCGGCGAACGGGTAGTGCGGGGAATCAGAAACAACGACCTGTTCATCATTACCCACCCCGAGTGGAAAAGGGGTTACAACGGCCGTCATGAAGCCATTATGCGTGCCTGCCCGGATGAGCCCAGAAAGGAAAAACGCTGGAACATAATACAGACCTTCGGGACTATTATCTATAATGACATATACGATAAGCAAAAGCAGGTGGGCCCGCCGGACTGGGAGTAGCTCTAACTTTGGAGCCGAAGATGAAGTTAAGGAGGAAATAATGAAAGATTTTGCTGGTAAAGTAGCCTTTATCACCGGAGGAGCATCCGGCGCCGGTCTCGGGCAGGCCAAAGTGTTTTCAGAAGCAGGCTGCAAAATAGTAATTGCCGATATCCGCCAGGACCACCTGGACGAGGCCGTGGCCTATTTCAAGGACAAAAAGGTCGAAGTCCATGCCATAAAACTGGATATTACCGACCGCAAAGCCTATGCGGAGGCCGCCGATGAGGTGGAAAAAATATTCGGGACTCCTCCCCAGCTTTTATTTAACACTGCCGGTGTGAATACCTTTGGCCCGGCTGAAGCCACCACCTTCGAAGATTTTGACTGGGTAATAGGGGTTAACCTGGGTGGAGTTATCAACGGAATGGTGACCTTTGTGCCGCGCATGATCAAGGCCGGTCTGGGCGGTCACATTACCACCACTTCGTCAATGGGCGGTTTTATGGGAGGAATGACAACCACTCCCTATTCAGCCTCTAAAGCAGCGGTCAACAGTCTCATGATGAGCTATTATCAGGGCCTCAAACCCTACGGGATCGGTGTCTCCTGCCTTTGTCCCAGCGGCATCATTTCCAATATCGGAGAGGCTACCTTTACCCGTCCCAAGCACCTGGAAAACACGGGGTATAACGTGGATGAAAAGGTACTTTCGTTCATGCGTTACCATTACTCCATGGGGATAGACCCGGTGGAACTGGCAAAAATAACCAAAAAAGGCATTGAAGACGAAGTGCTGTTTATCCTGCCCTTCCCGGACCCTGAGAAAGCCATGAGGGGAGCGTTAGAGGGAATGTTCAACTATACCACGCCTGAAGGCATGAAGATCCAGGACGAAATATTTAAGAAAAGACTGGAAGAAAGAAAGAAAAATCCCGCCAAAAACCTTGAGGGTGCGGCTGAAGCCGGGTGGGGAAAAGCCAGACCTGACATAATATGGGTCAAAGATCCAATGCGCTAGTATTTTCTGGAAATCATCAGTATTTTAGCATATGTTTTAATTAAAATATTCTGCCCGAAGGGAGGAAGAAAGTGGGAATTGAAATACGTTACTCCGTATTGAGTCCTGAAGTTCAAGCTCTGAAAGTTACTGCCGGTGGATTTGCACCGAGAGTAGGTGGGGCTTCGCCGAAAAAGGGTGGACCTGCCCCTATTACATCCGGAACTGCGCCGTCTGCGCCTTCCATGGCCCGGCGGCTGGATTCCCTGGATAATAAGACCGTCTATCTGGTTGATACCGGTTTCGGTGGCAGCTACCGTTTTATGCTTCAGCTGCAAAAATGGTTTTCCGCTCACATGCCCTCGGTCACAACGATACGTAAACGGAAGACCGGCGGCGCCTTTATGGATGACACCACCGACCTCTGGGAGGAAATAAAGGCCAAAGGACATGCCGTCGTGCTTGGGGTAGGGGGTTGACCGGGCTGCGCCGCAGCGGTCGCTGCAAGCAGCAGGCACCTTGAGCAGACCTACGGGATCCCGACTGCTCCCGTTTCAACACTGGAATACAAAAGCGTTGTCACAGCAGCCATGAAGGCAGCCAAAATGCCTTTGCCTTTTGTTTTTACCCCGCATCCGGTGATCAGTCTGTCCCCCGAAGCCCTGGATAAATATATCGCAGGCAATGACCCGGATACCGGCAGGCCGGTTATTGATGAAATTATTGACGCCCTGACCCAACCCATAACCGTTAACAAATATGAGTCTGAGCCTTCTGCGGACGAAGATAGCGGTCCCTGCCAGACGCTCCTCAAGCCGGATACCGAAGACAATTTGCAGCGTCTGTTTTATGAAAAAGGGTGGACGGACGGACTGCCGGTAATACTTCCTACGGAGGAACGCGTGCAGGCTATGCTGGCCGGTACCAGTCATTCCCCGGACGAAGTGGTGGGCGAAGTCTTCCTGCATGACATAAATATTCTGAAGAAATATACTGTATCCAATATCGCGGTTATCGCCGTTATGGCCGGCGCCAGGCCGGAGCATTTCCCGGTGATCCTGGCTACGGCTGCTACCAAACAGGCCTCTTTTATGCCTTCAACCACACCTTTTGAATCAATGCTGCTGGTGAACGGGCCGATACGCAATGAAATCGGCATGAACTGCGGCATAGGCGCTTTCAGTGCGGTAAACCTGGCCAATGCCGTGATTGGACGGGCCTGGACATTGATGTCCATTAGCTGGGGGTACATACAGCCCAGGAAGACCCTGTGGAGCAGCCAGGGGAACAATCATACTTACAATAATAACTGCGCCGCCGAGAACGAGGAAAGGAGTGTCTGGACGCCTTTCCATGTTCAGAAGCGTTTCAAGGCCGGGGAAAGTGTGGTAAGCACCTTCAGGGGCTGGAATCTCATGAACAGCCTGCATGCAGCCGCCCACCGCACGGTAGGAGAGGAAATCAGTCTCCAGTTGAGCGTGATTCCCGCTCTCAACTCCAATGCCGTCATTATCATAGACCCGCTGGTAGCCAGGGGACTGAAAGAGAACGAGGGCTTCAGCACCAAGCAGGACTTCAGCCGCTGGCTGTCGCAGAATGCCCTGATACCTGCGGAAAGATACTGGAAAACGGACTATATCGATATGCTGGTAACCCCCATGGCGAATAAGGGAATCGAGCCTTATGCTTCATGGAAAAAAGCGCCGGATGACAAGCTGATAAACCACTATCACAACCCGGATAACATCAATATCATCGTCCTGGGCGGAGAGACCAGCCCCCTCTGGAAAACGGCGGATTTTGGTTATGGTGCCAGCGCCTCCGTCGATATATGGCGTCCGGTCAAAAACGGCAATGAATGCAAGGACGGTTC
>CAYLVC010000279.1:0-4349 GCA_964387005.1 uncultured Dehalococcoidales bacterium
CTGCAGAAAATTGGGGAGGGTTCAATCGATCTTGAAGCAGGCAAGGCGGAACCAGTCGATGGCCCAACAGCGGTGGGAACGAAAACTGACCATCCAGATGAAATCGAGCTGTCGCGGTTGATTGACATTCTCAACGAGCGGTTCGGAACGGAATTTAAGCCCGGCGACCAGCTTTTCTTTGATTCGATTCGTTTATGATATTCTTCGGCATTCATAATATCTTGGAAATAATAAGCTTCGTCCGCGTTTGTAGCTAATGCTACCTTATCAGTTTTGTACCCTTGATAATTACTCCCTTTTCCACCGACTAATCCAGTCTGTTTTATATGCTCTATATTTGATTTCTTAGTCGTGTGGTAAAGATAGTCATCCTTGTGCGATTCTCGGAACTCCTTACCAGTCCCTTTATAAGAATGCCCGACAAATTCAAACCCACCCTGATATCGCTTCCCGCCTCCTGCCTCCCCTTGTCCTTTGGGGGCGAATTTGCCATCCCTGTGGCGCGGATGCTTATCTTCGCGCCAGTCGGCTTTGAATACCTGCTCTTTGACAAAATCGCTTCCAATCACGACCGCCTCGTATTCGACAATGTTGCCAAACCCCGTAGCAGGAATCGAGAATATTCTTTCTACTGGCACGTCTTCTTCGCGGCGCGGCAGGTCGCCATTCGTTGTAATGAATCCACCATAAACGGTTGACCAGCTTGTAAACGGTCTGTTTTTACCATCACTCCCAGCCCGGTACAGGTGAACGGATTTTATACCCCGGCTTGCGAAGTATTCCTGTGTACTCTGATACATTAACCTGCCCAGCGACTTAAAAGCCTCCAGTTGGTCTGGGTGCTTGGAAAAGTACCCGGACTCCCCCTCCTTGAGCATGTCGCTGGTATTGCCTCCAAGTAAGTCAATCGCGCCCGATATTATGCAGCGAGGTACTGTCCCGCCTGACGAGCCAGTCCAAGCAGCCAAGTAATATCCCAGCAAATCCCCTTTGCTGGTATTGGGGTTCATCCCTTCTTCGTGTACTAATTCGGCGAGCGTGCCATCTGATATGTCCCATTTCGCCCCAATCTTCTTGCCGGCATCGTACGCAAAGTCGCGCCCCGACTTGCCATCGTACCACTCTATGTCACCCACTAAATCTCTGCGGTCTGCCAGTGACTTCGCCTTGCCTCCTCCACCTCCAGCACCGCTCGTCCATTTCCCATCATCGGCGCGAGGGTGTTCGGATTCCTTGAAGTCGCTCTTAAATAATTCCATCGCCAGCATCGTGCCGGCATGTATCCCCTTGCGTACCGCCAACAAGTCCTCAATCAGCGCGGCTGGTTCTTCCACCTGCTTCTTGGGTGTAATGATGATGGGCGTGCAGCGGCAGTTCGGGTGCGAAGCGTAAGGGGGCATAAGTTGCCCAATCTTAAATACCTTGCCATGCAGCGACCGACAGCCTTTGTACCCCTGACCATCCGGTCCGGGTAGCGGGCGCTTGCATACAAGCTGGTCGTTGCGCGTTGCCCACCACCACTCGGTCGCCCCAATCTGCAGTGCAATATTCTCGTGCACTCGGCTGTTGAGGTGCGTCACCTCGGTCTGGGCAATCATGCGCGCCCTTGCATCGGTGAACACGTTTTCCTTGAGTTGGTTAATCAGGCTCTGCATGGTCGTGCCGGGCGAGTTGTACCAGCCTACCACCTTGCGCCCCACTTCGCGCTTCAGGGTCGATTCTATATTTACGATGCGCTCGCCAATCTCTGGTTCAATCATGCGGGCAAAGTCGTCCGAATTAAATTCGATTGGGGCAACCGCCGAGTACAAGTTCTGGTTTATGTTGAATATATCAATCGCGCCAAATACAATGGCGCGCATGATGGACGAATGCATGCGCCGGCGAAACTCTTCCCAGAGGTCGCCGGATACCACGTAACTCTTGCGCAGCGGCGGGGCGGTCGATTGTACGCGCGGTCGAAACTGATTGATGCGCCGCACCTTCATCTGCAGGCGGCGGTACAGCCAGTTGAGTTCTGCAGCAACCGCTTGCTGCATCTCGGCTTCAACCCGCTCGCGCACAGCGTACGCCCGGCGCTGGGCATCAGTCAGACGCATTGGATTCCTCTACAAGTTTGATAAATTCCTCGTTGGTGAATTCCTCCACGCCACCATACCCGCTCTGAATGCGGAAGATATGCGGCAGGACTCCCCAATGCGACAGGCGGTACTTATTGAACACATCGCCCTCGGCTTCTTCCTCACCAAGCTCCATGCCGAGGTGCGGGAACTCTTTCCCGTATACTATGCGCTCAAGCATTTCTTCAAACTCTGCCTGTTCCTTGCCCACCCCGCGCGCGCCAAGTATGTTCGCCTCACCCGGCTCGCCCTTGATGGGTTCAACCTGCACGTACCCATCAAGAATTATCTTGCCTGTTTCGTCTGGAAAACTAAACGTGTAAATCATGCGGTCTCCTATATTTGAGCCTTTAGATATTTCAATCCTTCTTCGAGTTGAATCTTGGCATACTTGCGAACCGTGGCAATTACCTCGGCATTGCTTTTCTGTCTGTAGCTTGGGTTCGCTTTCTTAAGAATCTTTACCATGTCCTCACCATCGAAGTTGCGTGCAATAACCTCGTCACATTTCGGGCTATTGATGAACTTCTCGGCAGCGGCTATGTGCTCTTTCCGAATCTTGTAGCCCGGAATAACGAGCGTGCGAGATGGGTTTCCTCGGCTTGCACCGTTTGCCGATGTTCTTCTCGCCAAGTCTCTTGCGCTTGCTTCATCTTTGGCATCGCGTACTGCTCGAATCATTCCTCCTCCGTTGTCAATGGCAACGACTTCACCTGTATTCTCATTCACCATCCAGTTGTTTTCGTGGCGGTCGTAATTACCCGTCAGGATAGTCAGTAAATGCATCTGAGAAGCAGTCTCGCGTGTGATGTCAGAATCAAATACTTTATTGTGTCTATCCGCCCATGAAGCCACAACAAACCCATCTTTTTTCTGCATGATGCTGCAGCGACCTTCTTTGCCATCGTGTCTGAACGTGGTAACTGGCACACACCCAAATCCCATGCCTTCGGCAAAATCGCTATTAAAGACCTCAGTTTCAGGAATACCGTGATACCCAGACATCTCCCCATCTTTCTTCATCAGCCCTTCCCCGTCACCCTTAATCTTTAACCACCATGACGGATTGACACCCTGCCGACCATTAACCCGGCGGCTTTCCTCTGCGCCAACCGAAAGGTCTGTGGCTGCCTTTTTATTAGAAGCAGACACAAATTTGCGCGCAGATATGTGGGCTACCGGGTCAATCTTGCCAGCAGCGACCACAGGCGGCTTGCCGCCACCCGGCTGAGGTGCTCCGCGCTTGTCCCAGATATGCTTGGTGGGATTGTTCTTCAGCCATACCGCTGCCGAGTCGTGCGTACCACCCTCTTCTTGAATTCTGTTCTTCAGCCCACGCACATGCGGCACGTTGCCAATCATGCTTACCGCGTGAACACTGGTGTTACCCATCCTGAATTCGCGGTTGTCGCGGCGAATCTTCTCAACGTCCTTTCGGTCGGTGTTGTCGAAGTCACTGACGAATCGGAAAGTAAAGTTTTTCTTATCCCAATAATCACCAGCGTACGTGTTCCATTCTTTCTGCTCTTGGGACAACCCACCATTCACGTGGATGATTGCCCGCACCCCATCAAAGTCCGCGCCCGACTGACAAATCTTGCCATAGAACTCGACCGCCTGCACGTTCTGTACTTCGCCACCCTTTTTCGTGGCAAACCAGTCCGTGAAGTTGGTCATCGCCTGCTGCTTTTCGGGCGTGTCGCTGTGGACATAGTTGCGAGGCTTGGGTACTTTTAACACAGCGTGGTTGGCGAGGTCGGGCGGGTGGAACGGTATGTTCTTCGGCGTACCAAAGTTCCACTTGGGATTCTTGGCTGGCTGGGGCTTGGGGGGATTCCATTCTTTCAATCCCATGTTCCTGCGTAGTTCGTTCTCTTTGTTAATATCGCCATTTGCCACGTGACCAGCTAAGGCAACCACGTTTGCAATGTGACCTATCCGGTTTGCCACATCGTTGGCATCCAGTTTCCCTCTTCGCCCATTTGCTATCTCAATATAATGCGAGCGCAGTTCATTCGCTTCGTTGCGGGCTTGCAAGTATTCCATTACAAGCTCCGGGTCTTTCTCTCCGTTTCCTCTTCCATTAACGGCTAAATTTGCTTTCCATTGGTTTAAGTTGACAGCATGCTGCTCGAACTCGTTGGCGTTAGCATTAGCGTTCCGTGCGTCTGTCGAACGGATTTCTGGCTGCTCGGCTTCGCCGTACTTTTTCCTGATTACATTAGCCGC
>CAYLVC010000280.1:0-4348 GCA_964387005.1 uncultured Dehalococcoidales bacterium
GAAAGGATGAATACGGCGGCTCTCTTGAGAACCGTTTCCGCTTCCTGAAGAACCTGCTGATAGCCACCCGGAAAAGGGTTGGCCCGGACTATCCGCTGGGCATCCGCCTGAGCGGTGACGAGCACATGCCCGGCTCTATCCATGAAGAAGAGCTGATCCAGGTCGCCAAGTGGTGCGAAGAGCTGGGAGCCAGCTACATTCACCTTTCCGATGGTTCTTACGAAGCCAGAAAGTGGTTCTTCCCTCAGGATGGAAACTGCTTTATTGAACATGCCAAGCATTTCAAACCCGAACTGAAGATCCCCCTGATCGTACCCGGACAGCACGATCCCTACATGGCCGAAGAAATCCTGCGCAACGGCTGGGCTGACATGATCAGCATGGGCCGCCAGCTTGTAGCTGACCAGAGATGGCCGCGCAAGGTACAGGAAGGCCGGATAGATGAAATCAACCGCTGCCTGCGCTGCAATGTTTGTCTTGCCCGCTTCAACCGCGGTCTGGCAATACGCTGCGCCGTCAATCCCAATATCGGCCGCGAAAAATACGACCCGGTGTACACCAGCGCCAACAATGCATCGGTGCTTCGCCCGCTGCCTCCGCCCAACCAGCCGCCCTGCGAAAACAAATGTCCCGCTCATCTCGACATTAACCGCTATATGCTCCAGGCTGCCCGCGGATATTTTGAAGATGCTTACCGCAGCCTGAAAACCCAGCTGGCTTTCCCGGGCGTCATCGGCAGGGTTTGCCCTCATCCTTGCGAATCGGAATGCAACAGAGGCAAATTCGAAGAGAACCAGGAAAAGGCTATTGCCATTAACAACACCAAGCGCTTCATTTCCGATTATGTCATGGAAAAAGGTCTTCCCGAGTACATAAAGAAACAGGCGCTTCCCGAGAATATCCCGGTAACAAAGAAAGAGAAAGTGGCCGTGGTTGGCTCCGGACCTGCCGGCCTCAGCGCTGCCTACTTCCTGTCCAGGAAAGGTTATGCCGTGACGGTATTCGAGGCACTGCCCGTTGCCGGCGGTATGATGTCAGTAGGCGTTCCCGAGCACCGCTTACCCAGAAAGGTAGTCAACTGGGAAATTGATAATATCAAGAAGATGGGTGTTGAGATCAAGACCAGCAGTCCCGTTAAAGACGTCGAAGCACTGAAGAAAGATGGCTACAAGGCCGTCCTGCTGGCTGTCGGACTGCAAAACAGCGCCAAGCTCAATGTTCCCGGAGAAGATGCCAAAGGCGTACTCCAGGCACTGTCTTTCCTGAAAGATGTCAGCCTGGGCAAGAAAGTTGCCGTGGGCAGCAATGTTCTGGTTGTCGGCGGCGGCAGTGTCGCCATGGATGTTGCGATGTCGGCCAAGAGACTGGGCGCAGCCAAAGTTACCGTTACCTGCCTTGAGTGCCGTGAAGAAATGCCGGCTGAAAAAGGCGAAGTCGATCAGGCAGAACAGGAAGGCGTAGTGCTGGATTTGAGCTGGGGCCCCAAGCAAATCCTGACCAAAGCCGGCAAGGTCAGCGGCGTTGAATTGAAACGCTGCACCACCTGCTATGACAGGAGCGGCAAATTCGCACCCAAATACGATGAGGACGAAACCAAGAAGATCGAAGCCGACATGGTCATCACGGCTATCGGCCAGACATCCGAACTGAATTTCATGGCGGCCGGCAGCAAACTCAAGACCACCAAGCGTGGAACATTCGATGTTGATGCCAGAGGTCTTGCCACCAATGTAGCCGGAATCTTCGCTGCCGGAGATATCCTGGGCGCCGGTCTCATGATCGAAGCCATGGCAGACGGCAGACAGGCTGCTGTAGCCATCGATTGCTATCTCCAGGGCAAAGAGCTTCCTCCTCCGCCTCCTGAGGCCAAGATAGCCGATGTCAAAGATACTATTTTTGCCTTCCACGTTAGAGAAGAACCGAAGGAAGAACGCTGCAAAGCTGCCGTCACACCAGCCAAGGACCGCAAAGGAACCAAAGAAATCAACCTTGGATTCGCTGATAAAGAAACCTGTACCAAGGAAGCCAGGCGCTGCCTTACCTGCCGCTGCTCTTCCATCAGGTACTAGAAACAAAAGAATAGTACCTTTCAGGTAGCGGTAATAATTAAGGTATAATCACCGTAGGGGCGGGTCTTGTACCCGCCCCTAGAACTAATAACCGGTATACGAAGAATATTTATCACAAGGGTTAAAAGTGATAAGGGAAAATACAGAAGGAGCAAAACAATGAGCTGGGAAGAGGATTTTAAGAAAAGAATTGTCACTCCTGAAGAGGCTATCAGCCACGTTAAAAACGGGGACAGGGTGTGTTTCGTCCAGGGAAACGAACCCCAGGCCCTGGGTTTAGCCCTGGCTGCCCGCTTCGGTGAATTGGAAAATGTAACTATCTCTGTACGTACGCCCGGGCGTGACTTCGGCTGGTACGATGAGGGATGGGAAGCATCATTTGCCGTAGAAATCGGTTTTCCTCTTCCGATCGTGCGACAGATGATTGCCGAAAAGAGATGCGATATAGAAATCGGATCTCTGGGTTTTGACTATCATGGTGAGATGGCCCGCCAGTCTGACTTTGTGCTGCTGGAGCTCTCACCGCCGGACGCTCACGGTTATTGCAGCTTCGGTTCGTCCTGCTGGACCAAGCTGACGGAACTGCGAGGCGCCAAGTTTGTAATTGCTGAAATCAATAAAAACCTGCTGCGGACTTATGGTGAGAACCATGTTCATGTTTCCGAGATAGACCTGTTCGTTGAGCATACACCCTCGGGCAAAACCCCCGGCGGGACCGATCTGCTAGGACGCAAGAATGTAGAACCCGGACCGGTAGAGAAGGCCATTGCCGGGTATGTCAGCACCCTGATAAACGACGGCGATACCATCCAGATAGGGGTAGGTTCTACCAGTGAATGGTGCGCCCGCATGGATACTTTTGACAAAAAACAGGAGCTGGGCTGGTATTCGGAAGCGACACCCAAGGGCATCATCAAGCTGATGAGGGAGGGCGTCATCACCAGCAAGAAGAAGAACTTCCTGCCCGGAAAGCACATTTGCACCGCCTGCGGCGGCGGAACAGTGGAAGACATGCAGTGGGTAACCATGAATCCCTCTTTTGAATTGCATCCGGCTGAATTTGTGCTGGATATAAGGAATATCTGCCAGAACGATAACATGAAATCAATCAACTCGGCGGTATCCGTTGACCTGACCGGCCAGATCGCCGCCGAATCGGTCGGACCCCGAATTTTGAGCGGGGCCGGAGGGCAGACCACCTTCGCCATGGGGGCGGGTCTGTCAAAGGGAGGCCGCAGCATTACGGTACTTCCGTCCACCGCCTCAGGCGGTAAATTCAGCCGCATCGTTCCTCTGCTGGATGCCGGGACAATCGTGACTGTACCCCGCATCGCCGCCGACACGATTATTACAGAATACGGCATTGCCAAGCTCAAAGGATTAACCCAGAGGCAAAGAGCCATGGCGCTGATCGGCATTGCGCATCCCGATCACCGGGCTGAGTTGAAGAAAAAAGCCGAGGAGCTGTACTGGCCGTAAGAGTAAATACCTGAAGATTGTGAATATCTTTTTTGTAGGAGAAGAAATATGATAAACGAAAAATATGCTAATCATCCAAGGATAAAAACAGTTGGCGCTGAAGGGGAGGTTAAACTACCGGAAAACGAAAGAGTTAGTGAAGCCTTAAAAGAAAAAAGACGAAAACGAGAAAACATTCCATTTTATCAACCCAGCGTTCACTATAATGCTCAGGCATCCAAGGATGGGATTAAACATTTTGTAAACGGCTTTGGTGACACGAACCCGCTATTTACCGATGAGAGCTACGCGAAAAATTCCAAGTACGGGAATATCATCGCTCCCGGGACGTACCTTTATACCGTGCAATGGGACATTCTGGCAGGAATAATGGCGGGAATACATGGGTGGTATGTCGGTGGTGATTGGGAATGGTACAGACCCATCTATGCCGGCGATGAATTCAAGTGCGTTAGCATCATACGGGAAATGGTGGAAAAAAAGGGTAGAAAGACAGGTGGCGGGTCGACCTATTTCAGTTATGGGGAAAAATTATACGTAAATCAAAGAAATGAACTCGTGGGCAAAGAACGCCTGCATACTGCTATGGCTGAAAGAAGCGCGGCAGGGGAAGCCAAAAAAGACGCCGGTATTCCCAAACCCGTTTATACCCAACAAGAATGGAATGACTTTCTTGAGATGTATGAAAATGAAGAAGTCAGAGGCAATAAACCAAGGTACTGGGAAGATGTGCAGATTGGAGACAAGCTTGGGCCTATGATCAAGGGTCCTTTAACCGTAAGAGACATGCTGGGCTGGAT
>CAYLVC010000281.1:0-3183 GCA_964387005.1 uncultured Dehalococcoidales bacterium
TTCTCCTTCATGGCATCCAGAACGCCGGTCATGATGCCGGTGGCCGGGGCAACAACCAGGGTATCATCCAGCACGGCCACGCGGTTAAGCTGGGCCATTACCTTTTGCCCCAGTTCGCTCCCCAAGTTGATCTGCATGTCATCGTTTATATGGTAATAGGTGTAAGAGCCATACTCCGATCTGGCGTAGCCCTGCTCGGTTAGTTTTTCACCGATGGCCGCTTCGTCGAAATCACCTTCGACAACCGAGAATCCCCAGGGCGGTGGAGTCTCGTTAAAGACAGCCCGGTCGATATTGACCCAGTTCCAGCCGGTAAGCGGCTCCAGCCAGTATTTTTGCGTATAAGACTGGGCGATAGGCAAAGCATCAAGATCGTCTAGAAACTCCTTTTCCTGTTCCCCTTCGAGTTGCCGGATATCCTCAACGCTGTTCAGGTTTTTCAGCCCGTAGCGTTCTTTCAATGTTCCGGGGTCGCTGTACCAGATGTCATGCTCCTCCAGGAACGTGTTTGGCACGAAACCCAGCATTCGCCCGAATTCGGTGGTTACTGGGATATCGGTGTCTGTTGGGCCATTGCCGGAACACCCCGGTAAAACCAGCGTGACCAACAGGACCAGTAATGCAATAATAGTTGTTTTCATTTTTCATCCTCCCAGGCATAGTTTTCACGTTCACCTTACGATCGGCCGGGCGATACCGGCTTCAGGTACTCTACCGTTTCCGCCCTGTTCAGGTCCTCGCTCAGGAACCAGTATTCAGGCAGCGTATAAGTTTCGAAGTGTCCTTTTGGAGGTTCATCTCGTGCAATGCTGCCTACCCTAACAGGTAAACCGGGACGCTCGCTGCTCAGTTCCACCAGCGCAAGAGGGGTTAATATGCCGTCTTCCAAATGATAGAGCGGAAATGGCTTATCAACATACTTTACACCTGGCTGTTTTCTTATATCAATTGTGAAACCTGACACCGTGGGTCGAATATTTGTCAAGCCGAACCTGTCAATTTGATAAAATACAATCTCCGGGTTGAAAGTCAATGGCATGTTGCTGCCGTTTTTAACCTGACCGTAAAAATAATCCAATTTCCCGCTTTGATCGAAAAAAATATGGTACATGGTTACCTCAGGTTCGTCCGATGTATAGAAAGCGAAATCCAGTTGCTGTAATTTCCTGTTTAAAGCCCGAAGATTCATAGATTCCAGGCAAGCATTATCCGGCTCTTGAAGGCCGGTAGTTTTCACAACTGCCTCCCACATGTCAGCCAACGATAATTCATCTATGTTCGGGGAAATCAACGGCTTCTCTTTGGAACACCCGGATAGAAAAACTACCGTCAGCACAACAAGAAGCCCAAGGCCAATAGCGGTTACTTGTAGAAGTAAAGTCTTTCTCATGCTTGACATCCCTTACTTTACGATTTTATCCTTCTTCCCCAGCCCAAAAAGTTTTCCCCCCTTGGGTTAATTCTACCTGCTGAAACACTTGATGCCTTCCTCAGCGCCAAACCAGAGATTACCTTCTCATAGTAAATCGTTAAGACGGCCCGCCCTGCAATCTCAGGGAGACCTTGTTATCGGCAAATGTGACGGATATGGCCAACACGCTGCCTTCGGAGGGCTGGCCTGTTCCTGAAACATCTATCGAGCAGGTTTTATCCAGCCAGATTTCAAACGCGGCGCCGACCTTGTTAAAATCATCATCGGGGACAACGTAGACGCCGGTGGGAGCGAACCGGTAAGTCTTATTCTCCAGGATCTCCCGCAACCTGGCATCATTCAGGGCCGTTTCCACCGCCTGTTTTCTTTCGGACAGGGTCAAACTCGGGACCTGGGCCTTCCACAACTGGCTCACGGATTCAACCTGGCCCCGGTCGAAATCGATTGCAATGTCGTACATGTCCAGGAAAAACGGAAAAATTACCCCGCCCCCGCCGGACCCTATGCTTAGCTGCCCCCTGAAGCTTTCTACTGCATCACGGTTTATTTGGCCCTGCAAGGATTGCTGCATAAAATCCCGTCTCTGCTCAGACGTGAGATCTTCTTTTAGAAGCACTCCAGTCGACAGATGCCAGTCGCTTCCCTGTACCCGAATGCCGCCGACTTCAAAATCATAGTTCTTGTCTTTGATAAGCTCCTTTATTCTCGCGTTGGACATGACGATTTCCGTCAGCTTTTTCTCATTCTCACCGGCTAGCCGGGTTAAATGCGGCGGCTCCTGAAACTCTTCAAAATACTCTGTAAGAGCAGATGTGGTTTCAGGCGGAGTGGAAGCTGAACCGGAAGGAAAACCATCCAAAAATCTCTGGTCGAGCTTGTATTCCTGCATTTCCAGGGCAGGCATCTGAACTTCGTCAAAAGGGATATTCAACGTATCGGCGATATATTGCCGCAAGGCTTCGGAGTCGTAGCTAAGGCTGCTCACCGGATTTGTTTGAGGAAAGTCCTGTTGTTTCGCATGCCAGAGCTCGGCGATTGCCAGTTCCCGTTCGTTAAGCTCACGGTCGGCAGCACGCACAACCCAGTAGCCTTCTTTTGCCGGAGCTGACCCAGTCATACCGGCGGCGCCTTTGCCATCGGCGGCGAAGTTAGCCTGGGCACAGGATAATCCGGCGTATTCAAGCTTGTCATTCGGGATTAAAAGGACTGAAGTAAAGTCTCTCCCGTGAAGATGATACAAATCAAGGACTGCCTGAACAGCAGTCTGGGCGTATTGCTCAAAGCCGGAGGCTCCTTCCGAGGTGATAAACCAGAGTCCGACACTGCGGTTTGGGTCCTGGTTAGCTGTATTGCCTTCGGATACCACCCGGTATGGCCTGGCGTGTTCGAGGACAGAACTGTCCTGCGGCTGGATTTCTTCCGGGACCAGGGTGGCGGTGCCTGTGGGTTCCTCCGCATCGGGTTGACAGCCGGTGGAAGGCAACAACCCGATTAATATTGCTATCACTAATATTAAGAATGCTTTTTTCATCATTTATCCTCCCTGATCTGGCTAAAAGGCAGCGGATCTCCTCCCTCATTTATCAGACTGGTTTCCCCGCCGGGTAATACTTCCACTATCCACCAATGGCTGTATGTATCCCATTGGAATATAAAACGGAAAATCATCATAATTACTCATATCTCGCTCATTTAAGGAGAGATGTTTTCCTGGTAGACTTCCCCGGTTGTCATCTTTAGAGTTCTGAGCC
>CAYLVC010000281.1:3193-4341 GCA_964387005.1 uncultured Dehalococcoidales bacterium
TCAGACTGGTTTCCCCGCCGGGTGATACTTCCACAATCCACCAATGGCTGGAATTTTCCCATTCGTACGAGAACCGGAAATTCATTATTTCTCCGCTGGTTTCAACCTCGGTAACCCTATCCACGCCATCATCGCCACGGCTGCCCGCCCGGTTGCTGAATTTCAGAGGCTCGACTTCTTCTGGAAGGAGCCGGCGAGCCTGAATTCCCATCCATTCGGCATCCCCTGCCGGCACTGAATCGAACCGCCAGCTTGTAAGGATGCTGTTGACCTGCTCAACCGTTTCATCTGTCGCGGCTGGGTCGCAGGCTATCTGGAGCTGAAAACTGATTCATGTCCCGCTCCTTTATGGAGATATGTTTTCCTGATAGACTTCCCCGGTTGTCATCTTTAGAGTTCTGAGCCTGCCGTATATCTCATTCAATGGAGCAGGCATATCCGGATAGGTTTCGCCGTTATCAGGTGTGAGATAACCGGAGGCAGTCACCGACTTGCTGAAATTGCCGCTGGCAACGGTAACAGTATACTCCAGGTCGCTCCTCCTGATAGTACCGCTTGTTTCCCTCTCTCCCGGGAAATTATAATAGTCCTCAAGCTTGTCCAGGCTGCTGTTCTCGAAGTATGACAGGAGGTTGTTTACCTGTTCTACCGTAAAATTCCCTGTGCTCCAGGTCCGGGTAGCCGGGTGCTCCGGCGACGGAATACGCAATCCTTTTTCCTCGATATAGAGAATGCTCCCGTCACCGTAGATATAGAACTCTGAGTTCTCTCCCCTCATGAGATAGCGGACTTGTTCGTAGATGACCGGATTGCCCTGAGGAATATTTATCGTGACGGGATTACCTTCGGTCTGGGAGTCATACAACAGCCAGACCCCACTGCCTATCAATAGTACTCCCAGAGTAAATAAACCAATGTAAAGCATTGTTTTTCGCTTCATCGTTCATTCTCCTGGCTGTGGAAGAGTAGATTTATCATGTATTTTCCTCTATAAACATATTCCGTTCTTGCATCTTAACTGAAGTCTCTACATTGCAACGTGCCTGGATGACAAGAAACGGGGTATCGGCATTGACACCAAAATTACCGGAAACCTGCGGCTGGCTCACAGTGATCTGATAACCGTATCCGTCATTGAAGGTAAGACC
>CAYLVC010000282.1:0-4340 GCA_964387005.1 uncultured Dehalococcoidales bacterium
CAGACATGAAAAAATACCTTGAATGGGCAGTACGTTCCATCCAAAATATAGCTAACCTGACGGTTAAACTGGGGACAGAAGCTACTCGTGAGATAATACTGGCCGAAAGACCTGATGCTCTTATAGTAGCCGTTGGAGCCGCCCCGTTCATGCCCGTAATACCGGGTATCGAAAGTAAAAAAGTAGTCTGGGCTGGAGATGTGGAACTTGGCCGGGTGAGCACCGGGGAGAGAGTGATTATTGTTGGCGCAGGACTGGCAGGGTCGGAAACCGCCTTGCATCTGTCCCGGATGGGGAAAAAGGTTGTTTTGATCGATATGCTGACTCTTGCGCAAATTGATTGCGATATTCCTCAGATAAGCATCATAGCCCTGCGAAAAATGCTGAACGATCATCAGGTTGAGTTGAGGACTGAAACCAGACTGGAAGCGGTGACTGATAATGGAATCCGGGTGGTTAGTAAAAGCGGGGAGAGTTCTGAAATCCCAGGTGATACCATAATCCTGGCGATGGGCATGGTACCCTGCTCTGAAATGGTTGAAAGCTTTAAGGGGCTGGCCAAGGATATGTTTGTGGTCGGCGATAGCCGCAGCCGGAGGGGTAATCTCTATCACGCGGTATCGGAAGGCTTTTTTGCCGCCATGGAAATTTAGATTGAAAACAGATTGGGGTGGGTAGAGGGATTTGAACCCTCGTTTTCCAGGGCCACAACCTGGCGTGTTAGACCGCTGCACTATACCCACCATGTTTTCCGGCGCAAAGCCAGACTACTTATTATATCTAAAAACACATCTATGATCAATTGGCTTATAAGTATGCAGACACCGGGCGGATTCGGGAACCCAATTGCAGAATATATTTTCAGTTTTTAGAATTGCTTAACCAAAGTCCTGGACAATTGAGGAGAGACGTACAGGATAGTAACTTAATAATTATTTATTAACTTGTTGGACGAGTTTACGGTAGCTTTCTCCCGGGTCAGGCTGCATGAAGACCGCGCTGCCCACGCAGATTTCATTGACTCCGCTGCGGGCCACCTGGAGTATGTTGTTTTCTTTAATACCACCGTCGATACTGATGACCATACCGGGTCTGGTTTCGCGGAGCTGTTTGACCTTTTCGAGTACCTCCGGGATGAATTTCGCACCGTAAAATCCTGGATGAACCGAGAGAAAAAGCACGCTATCTACTTTATTCAACAAGGGCATGAATTCAGTTACCGCTGTTTCCGGATTGACAGCCAGTCCAACCGACAGGCCTAACTGACGGGCCAGGGTAATGATATAATCGGGGGTTGATGTGGCTTCATAGTGAAAGATCACTTTTTGCGCACCGGCTGTCTTATAATCCTCAATCTGTTTTTCAGGCTGTGCCACCATCAGATGGACTTCCCAGTTTAATTTCACCCTGATTCCTGCGATATCTTTCCAGGTAATGCTATGAGAAGGGACAAATTTGCTATCCATGATGTCTATTTGAACAAAGTCGGTAAACGATTCAGCCTGCCGCAGCATGGTTTCGAGTGTGCGGGCATCATCGGTTAAAACCGCCGGTACTACCCGAATGGGCTTTTTCATATTTCCTCCGGACTTCGTTTATCTTGGTGATCATTATTTTTTTATGATCATTAGCATCATAATCCGCGGCTGTTTTGAGCTGGACTGTATATTCAATATATACCCTGAATTACCCGCGATGCAAGGCCACCGGGGGCAGCGGAAAATCTATGGATAACTTCAGGGGGCTGATTGTTTATTCAGCCCCCTTTTTAAGTCCGATATAACCGGCTTATCTTCTCCTGGCCAGTATGCTTATCAGGAGGAGCACTCCCACGGCTATCAGGATAAGCGGCCACCACTGGCTGAAGTTGAAAAGGAAAGCTATTCCCACCAGTATGAGGATTATGCCCGGGATGTACTTACTTAATCCGGTTGATGGATAAGAAGGATGAAATGAGCGTGTCAGGCCATCAATAATAAAGATAGCCCCCAGCCCGATAAGCAGATATTTCCACAATGTATCCCATTCGACGTACCCTTGCTGATTAACGAAGAAAAGAACTCCGACGAGTATCAGGAGCAGTCCCCAGAATAATCCTCTCAGCGGGTCGTCACGGAAACCACGTTCTCTGTGGTTTCCACCCCTGTGTTCCCCTGTGCTCTTGAAAGGCTCATTCCTGTTCTCTGGGCTGCCACCTGTGTTGTCCCATCTTACTTCTGACATAGTATTCCTCCTCGCTGAACATAGAAGTCAATAAGACTAATATTCCCCTTTTATTGAATGCACTATAAGTTGAATAAGGTTAACCAGGGAGCTAATACCGCAGCACACCGCAACAAATATCAAACCGATAGTCAGTCCGATGGTTGTTCCATCCGCAGCAGCCGTACCTGGAAGAACGCTGAAGTCAAACGGAAAGATAGCCAGGAGGCTGATGACACTTACAGCGCTCAGGGCATCCAGAACGATACGTACAGTCTGTCTTAACGAGTATTTGTCGAATGTAGTAGCTACGGCATGCCCAATAATGGAAAGCACCAGTGTGGCGGTTACGATTGGCAGCCAGGTATCAAATTCGGTTGTCACCAGCGTATGCATTTGCCATTGAGTTGAACCACCGCTATGTACCGGCTCATACCAGGCGATATATTGATTATAAAAGTTAAGGAAGATCAATAGAGCTACACTCCAGGCAATGGCGAAGGCTGAGCCGATCATCCTTCCGGATCTTTCGCTGGCGGAATAGTATTTGTCATAAAAGTTATTTTCTCTGCGAATCGGCTGGGCCGCCTGCTGAATTCGGTCACCCGCATTTCTATTAAGAGTATTCTCATCTTTCCCGAATGAAGAAGCTGCGGCAATCTCAGGATTGGGGAGTGTATCTTCAACCTTGCTGCCTTGCATACTCCCGGCTGAATCATTCCTCCCCTGCGATTTTGACACAGGTGGAATTGAGTCATTGGCCAGGCGTTCGGCCAGGTTTCCTGCCCAGGGTAGTTTGAATATTTCACCATTTATGGCCTTGACCATCAAGATAATCCAGAGGACGAAACCTGTGATCATAATAATTGCCGTCAGACCGCCGCCTATCGCCGGTATACGCCCTAAGATGATATTAGCCAGGGTCAGAGTTCCGAACACAATGATTGATTGTAAAGCATGAAAGCGTACTAAACGGTTTTTTTGTTCGAGAACAAGGAAAACAATACCGCTTATCCATCCGGCTACATAACAGAGCAGTGCTTCCACATTGGGAGACAGGTCTTTCAGACTGCGTTCCTGGCTGCTGATTTTACCTTTTTCAGCTCCCATTTCCATTTCCGACCTCCTTAACATATAGAAAAACAACACCTATTTTTGGTGCATTTGAGAAGCACCTGAAACGTCGACCTTACCCAATTTGGGATTACCCAGATAGTTCAAGGTCGAAGCTCCGGATAATTCAATGTCCAGTATACCCTTGGTATTGATGGTGGCATTGCTTGCTCCGCTTATATCAACAGAGGTATCTCCGAGGAAAAAGTCGGGTGAATCGAATCCACTTGCCCCGGAAACTTCAATATCTGTACGTCCGGCTGTGCCGTCGAGATTGCAGTGGCTGGCTCCGGATATTTTTATCCTTGAATCCCCTGTTTTTAGCCTGCCATTTACCTTGCTGGCTCCTGAAATATCGATCCTGGTGTATCCCGTTTCTATATCAATATCAGCCTGGCTGGCTCCTGATATTTGCAGGTCAAAATCCCGGCTGGATTTAAAACCGTGGACATCCCCTTTGGAAGCTCCCGATATTTCCAGCCCCTCCAGTTCGGGCAGAGTAATAATAGCTTTGGCATCGGTATTGGCGATATTCAGGGGTTTAAATCCTATTTTCAAGGTTTGCCCTGACTTTGATACATCCAGTTTTTCGATCAGGTTTTCGTGGGTGGATATTTTCAGGCTGAAGTTATCGGCACGGCTTATATCATATTCGAAATAATGCGAGATTTCGATTTTAGTAAAATCTTCATAGTCGTACTCTTTTTCAACAATGGGCCCGGACCCAACAAGAGAACAACCCGTAAACAGTACTCCTATCAAGGCTGCAAGAATGATTATGGGAAGAAATTTATGCATCTTTTCGCTCCTTTTAAGCCAAATCATTTGTTATGGATATAGACAAAGAGATTAGAACACGGTCTGCTTTACCGTTGGTTCTTTAATTTTACCGCAATGCAGGCAATATTGATAAGGCCTTGCAGTAGGGGCGATATCAACATAAGCATGCCCGTGAAACGAACAATAAAAGTATCTAAATATCCACATCGTGCAACTCCTTATTTCCCTTCAACACCATCAGTCTA
>CAYLVC010000283.1:0-4292 GCA_964387005.1 uncultured Dehalococcoidales bacterium
TTAAACCCAAATTTGAACTGGAATACATCAGTCCTTCGGCCACGGCCATAACCGGTTATACCCTGGATGATTGTTACCTTTCCCCTGATATTGTCCTGAAATTGTTGTATGCGAGTGAAAACAGGTCTTCACAGGATACCGAGCGGAATGCACGATACTGCGAAAAAACGGTGGTTTCATGCTGGACATGCGGGAACGGAAAGACCATCTGGACCGAACAGCACAACGTCCCGGTAAGGGACGAATACGGTCAAATCATGGCTGTCGAAGGCATAATGCGGGATATCACCGCCCGCAAAGCGGTCGAGGAAGCCGTGCAAAAAGAGCGCGATATGGCCAGGGTGTACCTGGATGTCGCAGGCGTAATGATAGTCGCCCTGGACACCAGCGGGAATATTACCCTGATAAATAAAAAAGGCTGTGAGATTTTAGGTTATAGTGAGGAGGAAATCACAGGCAAAAACTGGTTTGACCTTTGTCTCAGCAGGGAAGTGCGGAAACAAGTCAAACAGGTTTTCGATAAAATAACAAAGGGAGAACTGGAATCTGCCAGGTATCACCAGAATCCTGTACTAACCCGGGAAGGCAAAGAGCGCATTATGGCCTTTCATAATACCGTGGTCAAAGACCCGTCCTCCCGCATTACCGGTATACTCTTTTCGGCTACGGATATCACCGAACGCCAGCTGGCCAGGATTGCGCTTGAAAGAAGCGAGGAGAGGTTCCGCAGGGTCTTTGAAGACGGCCCCCTGGGCATCACTATCGTCAGCGCGGATCTTCACCTGATGAAAATCAATCCGGCTTTTTGCCGGATGCTGGGTTATTCCGAAGAAGAGCTGAACCTTCGTTCCATAAAAGATATCACTCACCCTGAGGACATATCCCGGGATGTGGAGTATGGCGGTAAACTATATAGAGGGGAAATTAAGCAATACCATACCCAGAAGCGTTTCCTGCGCAAAGACGGCAGGGTTATCTGGGGAATGGTTACTGTCTCCGCTGTACGCCAGACCAGCGGGGAGTTTCACCATTTCATGGCCTTTACCGAGGATATAACCGAGAGTAAAGAGGCCGAAGCCCGGGCTCTTGAGACAGAAACCCTGAGAGAATTGAACAAAGCTAAAAGCGAACTGCTGGCCAATGTTTCTCACGAGCTGAGGACTCCTCTGGCATCCATCAAGGGCTTCATCGAAACCCTGATTGAACCTGATGTTAAATGGAGCAAAAAGCAGCAGCTGGACTTTCTTCAATCAGCCAACAGGGAAGCCGACCACCTGGCAGTCCTGATACGGGACCTGCTGGACATGTCGAGGATTGATTCCGGAAAGATGGCGCTGGACAGGAACAGCCTGACAGTTGATGAAATTTTCAACTTTCTTAAAAAAGTCCTGCCGTCTATTGCCGGAAAGCATATCATAAAGATAAAACCGGCCGGAGGACTGCCTCCGGCACAGGTTGATAAGATCAGAATAGTCCAGGTTATCAATAACCTGGTGGAAAATGCCGTAAAATTTTCGCCTGAAGGTTCTACCATATCAATCGAAGCTAAAGCCACAGCAGGCAGTCTGATTATCTGTGTCCGCGACAGGGGCAAAGGCATCCCGCCGGATCTGGTCAACAATCTCTTTAACCCCTTTTACCAGGTTGAGCAGGTGGTATCCGGCAAGACCCGGGGAACCGGGCTGGGACTGTCCGTCTGCAAGGGCATTGTTGAAGCCCATGGGGGCAAGATCTGGGTGGAAAGCGAGATTGGCAAAGGCTCCAGGTTCTTCTTCAGTCTTCCTCTGAACAACTAGACAATAAGGGTTTCCCATCAACATCAAACCAATGTCCTCAACGTGTATAATTCCATTGACAGGCAGTACTTTAGTATGCTAAATTTACAGTACCTTTGATGTATCAATGGGTAATATTATTTGAGTTCATGCGTAACAATAAATCGATAAGTACCACCGAAGACGCTCGGAAGGGGAATACAATATATGCTGCTGAATCTTAAATCAAGATTATTCAGGATGGCTTTTCCGGTACTGATGACAATTGTGGTAATGTCCCTGCTCGTGGGTTTTTCCACACCGGCCATGGCTGCTGATTCCGCAAAATACCCGGGTTCGGGTGCCAGTGTAGCAGGGTTTAATAAGTCATGGAGCAACCCGGGCAGGATAACAGCCGATGATGGTAGTTATGCCTCGGCTGAGATGAATAATTTATCCAATAAGACCAATTATCTCAGGGCATATGATTTTAGTTTTGAAATCCCTGCCGGCGCCACCATTAGCGGCATACAGGTTGAAATTGGACGTTATGGCAGCCACGCCAGCAGTATCAAAGATGAGGTTGTTCAACTGGTCTATTCATCACTGGTTCTTGGTCTGGGTGATGATAACGCAGACAAGACCAATTACTGGCCTTCCACTGAAGCAGCCAAAACATACGGTGGCCCTTCTGACACGTGGGGTATAGCCGAATGGATGTTAACGCCAACGTTGATCAATGATTCCAATTTCGGTGTTGTTTTAGCGGCCAACAAAAGCGGCAGCAGTAACAGGACGGCCTATGTGGACTATATCCGCATGACCGTAACCTACAACGATGATGTAACGGCTCCTGACGGTTCAATAATCATCAACGGCGGAGCGGAATCCTGCGCCAGCGCCAGTGTCACTCTTCATCTGGAGGCGACCGACGCGGTCGGGGTAACCGGTTACAGGGCGTATAACGGCCTGCTTCCTTCCGGGGATGTTGTGAACATTACTCCCACCGCTAGCTACAGCGAAGATGTTGCCTGGACTCTCAGTGAAGGACCGGGTTTGAAGATGGTTTCCGTCAAATACTGCGATGCTGCCGGCAACTGGTCGGACGCTTTTACAGACAGCATCATGCTGGCGCCTGCGGACACGACCGCTCCAACCGGATCGTTGAGCATAAACCTGGGGCTTCCCACCACCACCAGCCCGGATGTAACTATTAATCTCTGGGCTACCGATCTGGTCGGAGTCACCGGCTACCGTGTGGATAATGGCGGCGATGCCTCGGGCGCACCCACCAATGATATCGAAAGCACCCTGGTATATCTGGAAAATGTTCCCTGGTCATTGCCACCGGGCCCCGGCGAAAAGACTGTGGCAGTGCAGTATTGCGATGCTGCCGGCAACTGGTCCGCCAATTATACTGACAGCATTGAGTTGACCGCTCCCCTGGATATTGTCCCTCCGTCAGGTTCGGTTACCATTAACGGCGGGGCTGATTCCTGTTCCGGCCAGGACGTTACACTACATCTGGAAGCGACAGACGCCGTTGGGGTAACCGGTTACAGGATATATAACGGCCTGGTTCCTTCCGGCGATGTTGTGGACATTGCTCCCACTACCGGCTTCAGTCAGGATATTGCCTGGACCTTGACCGAAGGCAGCGGACTGAAGACCGTCTCCGTGCAGTATTTTGATGCTGCGGGAAATGGGTCTATTCCCTGTTTTGATACGATTTTGATGGACAACGCACCGGTAGCTGTTGATGACAGCTATACCATGAACGAAGGGTCTACTCTTCTGGTTGAAGCACCCGGTGTGATGCATAATGATAGTGATGCTGACGGTGATGTTATTTTCAGCACCCTTGTTGCCGGGCCTTCGCACGGCCTGCTTTTACTGAACGTAAACGGTTCCTTCTCCTATACCCCTGACAGCGGTTATTCCGGGGAGGACAGCTTCACCTACCGTATTACCGATAGCTGGCTTAATTCTGCCGTTGCGGTAGTAACCCTCAATATCAATCCCGCCGGTTCACAATGCTGGCTGCTGTTCAACATAAATCATGAGCTGGATTCCGGGTTGTACCTGATGCAGCAGCACGGCGATCCTGAAGGCAGCGTAGTCCTGGACTACAACAACTACTGGCTGGCCGATTCTCCCGCAGAAGGCGATGTCACTTTCAGTGCAGGAACCTGGAAAGTACATCTGGCTGTCGACAGGACAATCGGTGTAAAGGTTACAATAGGCTGCTGGATCCCTGGAGAAGGATTCCAGGCATTCGGCGGACCGGATAGCCAGTGGCTGGATAGTGAGGGCTATGCTTATTTCGATATGGGGTCGTTAACGGTGGCCGGCGGAAATTACCTGGCCCTCAAGATCAGCTGCAAAGATTATATCGTTACCACCGAGGGCGATTCTTATCTCTGTATCCCCGCCAACGGCCCAACCAACCCGGTGCCGGAAGCCTCATCCCTGATGCTTATGGGAACAGGACTGCTGTGTTTGGCGGCTTTCGTGGTCTACAGAACAAGACAGCCCGCC
>CAYLVC010000284.1:0-4290 GCA_964387005.1 uncultured Dehalococcoidales bacterium
TGCCCTTCCTGGAGCTTCTGGAGGCATTGCAGGCGCTCCCGCTTGACCCGCTCCCCCGCGCGTAAATCTCGTAGCCTGACAATGGTATGGTTTTGCCAAACTGGTCAGTAGACCAGATAATCGCCCCGCCACCAAACGAGCCGACCAGCCAAGAACCGTTTATGTCCATCCCTGACCCGCTTCCCGGTGGCAGAATGGGGATTTCGGGTATAGGAATATCCGGCAGGTCAAATTCGGGTGGCTCTGGAATAATAGGGTATTCAATGTCCGGCACGTCCGGCTCGGTGGGAAAATTGTAAATTGGCTCTTGTGGAACGATGACGGTGTAACCGGGGATGCCAACCGTTTCGCCCTCGCATTCAATCTCTGTGGTAACTGTGCCCCTGTCCTTGTCGAACTGGTGTTCGATGCGCTTGATTAGGAATTTTTTATCGGTGAACGAAATCCCTCTGATGGTCGTTCCTGTGTCAATGGTATATTGCAGGTACATGGCGGGTGCAATATCAATGGCGTGGTTTATGTTCGCCAGCGTCATACTGATTTGAGAGTATTCATTATTCTTCTTTGCCAGCAACATGCCTGACAGGATATTCGCGTCCGATTGTGAGGATATCACCAGCCTGTCGTTCTGGTCGTTCTGTCCGAACCGGTTATAGATAAGCGACCCCGGTGCTCGGCTCATGTACATGGAAACCTTTGACCCGCTGGTGGTCGCCAACCCCGCCACTTCCAATAATGACACCGGGTTTACGATGGTGCGGTTCAACGCCACTTCTTCCGCGAGGTCGTCATCCGTGATTTCCATGAGCGTTGGAATTGTCGTCCGGCTGGGTACTGGTAATAACTGTGGGTCGTCAAAGGCAAAGAATCGGCTGTGCCTGTCACAACAGATGTAAACGAGCATTCGGCTGGTGGCGGTGTCGTTTATCTGTTCCCATATTGACCCGATGCTTGCGCTCATGCCCCCAATGATGCGGGTGTTATTGCACCGGTAAACGTCCAGCACTTCACAGGCGGTAGACCGCCAGCGTAAAAAGTGCCAAATCACCTTGTCCATCGTGAGGTTGCGGATGCCTGTCCATATTGTCGGAGTGTAATTAATATTTTCCAAAAACGTGCTTGGTCCGACCACCTGCTGTAACCAGTAGTGCGCCCCCTGTATATCAAACTTGATTTTGGAATAATCAAAGTTGAATGAAATGCTCTCGCCTGAAATCCACCCGACCATCAGGACACGCTCGTTATTGACCAGTTGCCCGAAACTGGCAGATGACCCTCCGTAGTAATCATCGGCAATGAGGATGACTTTTGCCCTGTCACGTACCGCCGGGAATGCGGAATTATCCCACAGGGTAACTTCGGTATTCCAACCGCCCTGCTCCCGGTCGCCTGTCATGTTTTCAATGCTGAACTGCGTGACCGGTGCGTAGGTGGAATCATCGTACACGTATATATTACGGTGTCCGGTAGTGACCGCGTTTGCGCTTTCGCCTGTTAGTGTGAGTTCCGCTACATAAGAACCGGGCGCGGGGAACGTCCATACAAACGAGCCGCTGGCGATATTCGTGCCGGAAACGGTAGACCCGCTTTGCAAGCCCCCATTGTAAATTTTCCATGACCATGCGCTGATTGTGTCGTCATCCGCGCAGTAGGAATTCGTGCCATCCAGAATCATTGAGCCTGCCGTGTAGGGTATGGCGGTGTCCGCGCCCATGATAGGTGTAGGGGCAAAGTACCTGTTCTGGTCGGTGTACGTTGTAATGTCGTCCATTTTGATTGTGTTCAGGTCAAGGGTAGGGAGTTTAGCCCATATCCCGAAATCGTCCACAATGGTAATGAATTTGTCGGTGTTCCATTCAATCCCTGATACCCGTCCGAATTTGAGGTAAGTCCCGCCGGAGTCCGACCCCGCTTCCTTTATCCTGACCATACCCAAATCGTCCAGCCCAGACCCGCTCCCGATGTAGGCTGTCATGCCATTGCGTACATAAGACGCAGACCCAGCGGTGACAGTATTGTAATAAACCTTCTTGACCGCGTCATTGTCCACTTTGGGTGCGGCGCACTTGCAAGCCAGTACAACCTGCTGTGGAATAATGACCATGCGGACATTGGTAAACTGTCCGTCTGTCCGTAGCAGGGCGATTTCGCTTTCCGTGAGTGCGCGTACCGGGTTGTACGTCATGAGATTAATACCATCGACTTAAAATCTACCTTGAATTCCAAGCGTCTTTGCGTGTCGCGTTCTTCCTCCTGCGTAGCCCAAACCATGACCGCTTGGTAGGTATGATAGGAATCCGCAGAATCCATCGTCTTTGTTCTGATGTAAATCCTTGCCGATTTGCCCGGACAAAACGCTCTGAGTGCATCCCGCTCCTGTCTGGTGAGCACGCCCCATGTCCACGTGGCTGTGGGGTAGCCAACGCCCCTGACCAATCCTGATACAAGCGCCTGCTCGTCCGCGTAAGGTGTAAAGGTGCTTTTCGGGGCTGGCACGGGTATGGATGAACCGGATATAACCAGTTCGCCAAGTTTCATCATTGACCCGCTGACCACGCCAATCTGGTAATCTTCGGTGTCGGGTGTCATCTGAACATCTCCATGATGATTGCCTTCGTTTCGCGCTTGATTTGTGCCTTTTCCTCACCGGTCAGTCCGCGTGAGAACTGCCGGGAATCGTTGTAAACAAGCCCGCCACCCCCGCCTGTGAGTAAGGATATGACCTTGTCCTGTGTGAGCGTTCCCTGTGCCACCTGTTCAGCCTGCTTGGTTGTCCCGGCTGATAATACAAACTCGTTAGGGTGTAGGATTGCCTGACCACCCATCCCGGTGTACCCACCCTCCGCGTATTTCGGGGGCAGCGTGCTTCCATAAGGTCGCCCGGTAGCCTGATTAATGCCTTCCATAAATCCAGACCAGCCATCCGCAAATGCGTACATTAGTTCGTTGAAATTGTTTATCATGGCGATATTCAAGTCCTGCTGAATCTTCGCCCGGTACTCCGCTTCGGTCAGGATTTCAGGTAATATCTGTTCTGTGAATCCTTCCCATCGGCGCGAGCGTTCCCGGCGGTACATGAAATCCATGTCGTTTAATTGCAGTTGGTACTGGTATATCTGTCGCTCCCGCTGTATCTCGAATTCCCTCTGCTGGTCGGCAAGGGATATTTCGAACTGCTTGATTTGCTGGGCGCGTTGTAAGTTAAAGAACATGAGGGAATCGGACTGCTGGCGGTTAAAGTCCTCAATTGAGCGTCCGCGCTGGCGTTGGTAATCCTCTTCCTGACGCTGGCGGTCAATATTGTACTGGCGTTGTGAGTAGTAATACTGCAACGCATCACCCGACAGCATGATTTGTTTTAGGCTGAAATTGTGGTCTTCGGCGGCGCGCTTGCGGTTCAGCAGGTAGTCGTACTCGTTGCGGGCAAGTGAGATATTGAAATCCCGCTGGGCTATCTGTCGTTGAATGTAGAACATCTTTTCTGTGAACGCCATCGAGATGCTGAAATCACGCAGGGTGTAACCACGCTGGCGGTAAAAGTCCTGTTCCGCGTATGCCAGTTGTCGGTTAAAGTCACGGTTCATGACGAAGCGCTGGCGGTCGTAATCTTCCTGTGCGTAGCGTTCCTGAATCTGGAACTGGCGCATTTTGGCGAGGGTGGCGGTGGGTACGAATTCTTCTTTATTTTCTGTCTCACCAGTGTCAACGCCAAACAACCCATTAATTAGTTTATTAATAGCCTCAACGAGCCGGTCAAGAGGTGTCTTGGTAATAGAGTCAGTTGATACCACAGCACCCGCTTGCAAATTCTGGTTGGCATAAGCGGCTGCGTTTAGGGCAGGGAATTGGCTGCGGTTAGCCGCTTTCTTCTGTTCTGGTGTGAGCGTTTCAAGCGCGTTTATTTGTTGAATAACATCCGGGTCTTTTAAGTTTTTTAAGATGGCTTCTTGAATAACGGTAGTACCTAATATAGTTGCTATCGTCCCGGCAATAATGGGCAGCGCCCCAATCGTTCCAGCGCCCCCCGCTGCTGCTGCACCCGGTGCAAATAACATTCCAGTTCCGGTCGCCCCACCTGCAGTTGCTCCAGCCCCAGCACCACCGCCAAATAAACTTGCCAGCCCACCAAGTCCCGCTGCTCCTTTGCCACCAAAGCCCAACAACTTTCCCAACAAAGCAATCCCACCAAGCGCCCCCAGACCACTAATAGCTGCTGTGCCGCCACCAACCAGACCGGGCTTGTTTTCAGTCAGGTTGGCAAATCCCTCCATGATATCAGCCTGTAGTTCT
>CAYLVC010000285.1:0-4286 GCA_964387005.1 uncultured Dehalococcoidales bacterium
TCATCATTATCCAGGTAATTCAGAAGTCCATCTTCATCAGTATCGAGATTTTCAGTTGAAAGCTCTACATAGTCCGGCACGCCGTCTAAATCGGTATCATACCCCTGTGGGACCTCATCCGGGTCCAGATAGCCGGGAATATCATCGCCGTCCCCGTCTTCCTTGCTTTCAACCAGTGTAATATATCCGTCTCCATCATCGTCATCGTCCAGATAGTCGGGAATGCTATCGCCATCCGTATCCCGTGTAGTGAAAAAGTCGGGTTCTGTAAATTCCACACCTTCCTCGGCCGTCAAGATCCCGTCATTGTCATCATCAGTATCCAGGTAGTTCGGGAATGCGTCTCCATCGGTGTTTCCATAAGGAATCTCAATATAGTCCGGCACGCCGTCATTATCGGTATCTGTTATTGAGGGAGGTTCTGTTTCCTCGACGGCCGTAGCCAGGAGAGTGATGGTAATGGTCTTTTGACTGGTATCTGTCACCGAAGTCGGCATAAATATCCTCAGGTCGAAAGGCCTGGTCTCATTATTAGCCAGGGTAAAGGTCGTAGCGCCGTAATTATTGCCCGGGTCGAACTCCTCCCAGTTGCTGCCGGTATCAGACGACCATTGATGCGCAAACCGGTTCAATCCGATATCCGCAGGATTAACCAGTTCCCATGTGTTGCCGCCTGTGGCATCCGAGCATTTTCCCTTGATTTCCGCCGGTACTCCGCCTGTGTTACGTACGAGTTGAGTCTGCTGAAGATGGATTGTATCTTCGCTGGTCCCGAGCGCCAGTTTACCGTACTGGATACTCCCGTCCTCAACTGTGATAGCCACTGTCTGTACCGATACAGTGCAGCTGACAACTGAATTAGATTCAGGAGTGGGCGCTGGCGGCTCTGTCTCCGTGTAATGCAGGATTACGCCTCCGTCACCCGCTGCGTATACGTTTATACTCGAATTACCGTCTATTGCATTCAAAATGGTTTCCACTGGTTGTACGGTTCCATCCGGTCCCTGAATATAGCCGTTATCATATACTTTGAATTCAGTATCATCCGGGCTTACCCAGATACCATTACAGATACCAAAACTGCTTTCCAGCCTGGTCCATCCCACCCCGTTCCATATTGCCATTTCACCCATTTCGCCCGCCGCCACAATATAGTCATTCGAGCTGCCTGCAATGCGGTGAAAGGGATAACTGCAATCAGGGACGAAGGTAGAGTCCCATCCTGAGCCGTTAAATTTTAAAATTTCACCGGGAGCTCCGCCTCCGGCCGCAAATAGATGTTCAACATCGCTTCCCCAGATATCACTCAAGGCATAGTTATTGCTTATATCTACAAAAGACGTCGTCCATTCCGAACCGTCATAGTGAACAATATAACTGAAACCAAAGGGACTTTCGGAATACCCGGCAGCATAAACATCATTTTGGGAAAACCCCCAGACTGCTGTGAAGTTGGGGGTGAGAAATTCAGTTGAGACATCCATGGATTCCCATGTATCGGCTCCTGCATAGTGCAATATTATTCCGTTAGTGCCCACTACGAAGACATTGTCCGGGGAATCTCCCCAGACACCCCGGAAATCAGCGTCAAAGGTTCCGGGGTTTAGTTGTACCCATTGATTCTCCGCGTTGCCGTCGTAAAAAAGGAGGGTATGGTTATCTCCCACCGCGTAGACGGCATCCTCCGCACAAACCCGGATATCATGCAACGCCACTTCGGTTCCGCTCTCCATCTGGGTCCATGCCACGGTTGCGGCAACCGGGGTAGGGAATACATATCCCAGGCTTAAACTCAAAACTACCAGGGTAATCAGAATTCTGAAGCAACTGCCCGACCTTATTCTTTTCATCTGGTCCTCCTGTTTCATTCCGTCATTATTTTTTATTGGGTTTATTTACAGCCTTGATTACGCATGTGTCATCAGAAACAATCACGGTGTTGGTGTACCTGCAGGAAACACTGGTGTCGATGATGTATTGGCCTTCTTTGATGGCCTTGACCGGCCAGCAAACAACAATAGTGGTGTGAGGCGTTACTGTACCGGTATCTTCCGGTTTTTTAGAAGAAAGCAGCTTAATATTCGCCGGCAGGTAAATACTGGCATAGACGTTACTGATGTTAATATCACCCAGATTCTGAATTGTGGTCTGTATTTCGTACGTGCGGTCCAGTATCATGATTTCCGGGGCGGATATGGAAACTTTAAGCGGATTGAGAATGATGCTTACCGATACCACGCTTTCAGCCGAGATAGACTGTCCCACCCCGGTGAATACCAGCCAGGACAAACAGGCTGTCGCTATTATCAACTGGATCGTGCTTTTCGTGTTTCTTTTGCCTGCTTTGAATTTCTGCCGTAACATCTCTATTCCCGGTTATTTGCGTTCCAGCTTAAAACGAAACCTGAAGTACTTGAGGAAGAAAAATACCAGTACGCAGGTAATTACTGCTCCGGAAACTAGGTAGAAGAACGGAAAAGTATTCTCTATCCAGAAAGGAATTTTAACCATCAAGCTGGTTATGAAATTAGCCGGCTTAACGGAAAAGTATAATTTGGTAGCGGCTGCAATCCCGACAGCTACTGCGGAACCCCCGGTTGATCTGGGAGATGATTCAACCAGCGCGAAGTACTCACCGGATTTTGCCTTAAACGGTATAGTCAGGCTGATCTCGATTTGTTGGTTGTCACCCGGTTGCAGATGAATTATGCCTGGTTCAAGACTGAACCATTCCGCCGGAGGCGCCAGTTGGGTTTGATCACTTATCGAACTGATGTCGATTCCATAATCACAGGCCTGGGTACCGGTGTTAATAACGCTGATCAGTGGCAGGTGGTAGGTCTCACCCGGAATAAGAGGATCATCCACGTTGATTCTTGCCAGGTCTATACCTACCCCGATATCAGCCTGGGCCGGGATGGTGAACGTGATTATCAACAGGAGCCCCAAAACTAGACTGAGAATTATTGCTTTGCTTTTAGACACTCATCAACCCTATACGTTAATTTATCCTATAGACCGGTGGCTACCAGCGTAACGTTTGTATTATATTCGCCATATCCGGTGGTAGAAGTCGGGGATTCTATTTTAAGATTGAAGTCCACCGCTTGTTCGATTGCTACATTGGAGCTAAGGAGTTGTCCGGTTATATCCAGAGCCGTATAACTTAAAGGGGTCTGACCTGGTCCATAGTAGTGGACGTATGTATCAGGGCCGTTATCATCGGCCAGAGTCCAGGAGTGAGTACCGTAAGTTGCGTTGAAACCCTTAATATATATATCTACAGGTATGGACCCGTTGTTGACGACTCTAAGGTAATTTTGGGTTGAAGGTGAATAGGATGCCGGAGTAATTTCGTTATCCAGTGCTACCACTCCGTAATTTACGGCAACAGGCCAGCCATCGGGAATGGTAATGGAAATATTCTGAATGGTAACCGAAACACTGACCACAGTATCGCTTTCAGCCTGGACAGGTCCCGGACAAAGTAATAGAATAAACCAGATCAGCCAGAAGATAATGGAACTCCATTTTGAAAACTGGTTTGTCCTCATTGTAAGCTCCTCTGGAAAACATTGTTTTTAGTTTTGATAATGACAAATAATAAAACCGCCTCTCAAACCGGCACCGGTCAGGTAGTTGGCTGGCTGCCGTCATAGAGATCCTTTCCCGCTAACCGGATACCTGCCGCGCTCCGGTAACACCCTCAAACTCGCTGTGTTTGAATAATAACGGAGTAAAAGAACAAAGTCTGTGAACTGTTTCACATTTCCCGGCTCAACAAATAATAGAGGTGGCATAATACTGCTGTGCAGGATAATAAACAAAGCCTGAGGTATAAAAACAATTAGAAAATAATCTAACCTCCATTATCCTTGTTCACCCTGGACATTTTTGGTACTATTACCCCATTATGAGCAGATTGAAAAAACTGGATGGGATATCTGCTATTTCCTTCGATGGCGATGGCACTCTTTGGGATTTTGAACAGGTCATGCGCCATTCCCTTCAGTGTGTATTAAGCGAGTTGTCACAGATTGACTACGAAATAAGATCTGTGACTGAACTGTTGGATATTGTTTAATCGTCATGTGTATTTCTTTCATCAGCCGTTTTCCTCATTAACGTAACACGTTTTTGTTCCTGGTGTGATGCTGCTGCTGACGAAAAACCCGGGAAACACAGTCTTAGCCGGTCTGTTCTGGCAGATACCGGTTTTGTTCTTAATAGTGAGTTCTATCACTAACCGGAGTCACCGCAAGAATTTACGATCTTAAATTAATTGA
>CAYLVC010000286.1:0-4282 GCA_964387005.1 uncultured Dehalococcoidales bacterium
GAAAGACAGCCAGGGTTTTTGTAGCCAGGCTGAGCCTGACGGACCTTTTTTTATTTAACACAGCCAGTATTATCCTCCCCGGCGTCAATAGAACGCTTTTTATGTGAAATTACCTTCTCCGGCATGGAACCCCCGTTTTCTATATATGACGTCTGAATAATTTGCGATATACCGTCTTTTGGTGTCATGCTGGAGGAGTTATCCTTACTGCCTTTTGACTCCGAAGCATCTCAGGGAGGGGTTAACTTATCCGCAACTTATTCGGTTGTTATATATAGTTACAACCGGCTCTCTGATGCTATTCAGCAATGTTCATAATATACCATATAGTATTGTGTTTAGGAAGATGTTAATTGTATCTTTCTTTGTATCCGGGATACAGGTTAACCGGTGAAAATACTAATTCCTATGACTGATATTGTCAATATGTAGCGTCTTTTGTGTTGACGGCTCTGGGTGTTGCTGCTACTCTACTTCTCCGGTCCATTCCGAACTTGATTCGGAATCTAGGAAATATAACCATTCCGTCCGGGTTCGTCATTGCGAAAGACCTTTTCTCCTCTGAAGCAATCTAAAGACTTCCAGAAAATCTTCATCACTATTGAAATATCGCTACCTTCCGCTGCTTAATCCCGTCTATTGATGAATCCTTTTATGCTCCAAAAAAATAATTATTGTAGTCAGCCGGTAAAAGACCTAAAATTGACCTTAATAAAAACACTTCAATATAGCTATGTGTTGTTTGATATCGGACGACATTCCGGATTGAACATTATTAAAGAGGAGAGACATGACTTACAATCAGCAGCGAACCCTCGCTCTATTGCGTTCAGGTATCGGAAATGAATAACATTGTTTCTAAGAATACCCAGGCTATTCTTCTTTTAACGGCTCCCTTGATAGTTGGACGCAGTCAACGCTCGATGGAGCTATTGACTCCAACTGAATATAATCGCGCAGCCCGCATTCTTTTCGATGTCCAGGGTGAACCCGGCGATTTATTGGGGCCTGGGGCCGGCGATCTGTATAACAAACTTCAAAGTGTGGCTGACAGCGGTCGCTTGTCCAGGTTACTTGGGCGCGGGTTCCTTTTAAGTCAGGCTGTAGAACGCTGGCAGGCAAGGTCGATATGGGTCATCAGTCGCGCTGATCCGGATTACCCCGGGCGGCTTCAGGAACGGCTTAAAGACACTGCGCCGCCAGTGTTGTACGGAATAGGTGACAACACCCTGCTTGAGACCGGTGGACTGGCTGTTGTCGGTTCACGAGAGGTAAACGAAAAACTAATAAGTTATACAGAAAGCATTGGACGCCTGGCACCTAAAACTCAACAGACTGTGGTATCCGGAGGCGCAAGAGGTATTGATAGAACTGCCATGTTTGGCTCTTTACAGGCGGGCGGCAGGGTTACAGGTGTTCTCGCAGATAGTTTGGAACGTCTGGCCTTAACCCGTGATTATCGAGAATACTTAATGGATAAGAAACTTGCGCTGGTATCTCCTTATGATCCCGCAGCGGGTTTTGATGTCGGTCATGCGATGCAAAGGAACAAGATAAACTATGCGCTGGCAGATGCTGCATTGGTAGTAAATTCGGATTTTGAGAAAGGCGGCACATAGGCCGGCGCCACGGAACAACTGGAAAAGCTGCATCTGGTCCCGCTATATGTTCGTTCCGATGATAGTAGCGGAAAAGGTCTAAAAGCTCTTCAGAAAAAAGGGGCATTGCCCTGGCCGAATCCGGAGGTCCCTGAAGAATTTACAAGAGCACTCGATATTAAAATTGACAATGTAATTCAAAAATCGATGCAAAAAGAGCTTCCTTTATATGCTCCGGTTGAACCGGCGCCGGCAATTCAAGATATTGCCATTCCTGAACATATTTCGGAAAACCCTGCTGAACCCTATGCCATACCAGAAAATTCCTTTTCGCCTTCAGATAAATTGTTCGCCAAAGTAAAAGAAATCATCCTGAAAATGTATATACCCGGGGAAATAACCAAAACTGAGACCTAAGTGGCGGATGCTCTGCAAATCTCAAAGAAGCAAGCCACTGAATGGTTAAGCCGCCTGGTAAAAGAAAATGTATTGATACATAAGCGAAACCCATCTTGTTATGTGTTAGCCTCTGAAAAACAAGATAGTCTGTTTAAGAGCCCTGAAAAGTTTCAAAACTAACGAGGAGCGGATATTCGTTTACCCCGGACGCCAAAATTAACGAGAGGCAGCACTGATGACGCTGTGCTGCCTCTTGAGGACACAGCCCGGATAGAGTCATATTTTACAGTTGATTTGAAAAATTACTTAGCCTGTTTCTGCACAGATTGTACTTGATGCTGGAATACCCGTAACTGGTATCCGAATCTACTATTTTCCCGGAACATTCTGCCAGGATATAAGTTACCACGCAGCCGCCCAGGAAACCCGCCGTGCCCCATTGGAACAGTCCTTTCCCGGTAACCATTTCTCCGCCGCTGGAAGTGACTGCCAGATACAGCAAATGGGTGATTCCCAGTTCGTTGAGATGCTGCCTGATTATCGCACTGACCAGGGGTGAAAAGCTTTTGCCTGTGGGTGTTGTAACCAGGGCTTTGTAGAATTCGGAAAATTCGCCAAGCAGGGTTCCGGAAAACTCGCAGGTCTTTTCAATATCCTTGATTTTTTCTTTTTCCGCGGGCGACCCTTCCTTTTTCTTTTCTGCAATTACCGGATTGTCCAACTGTTTTTTTAATTCCTCTGTTTCACTTTGTAACGTGGCCTTTTGACTCATACAGTTTGCCAACTTTTCTATGGTTTGGGATGATTTAATTCTGTGAAAACCCGGTAAATATACCTCTACCGATTTTTTCTCAATTTGTCCGGCTACTAAAGAGTGAAGGGCGATATTGGATAACGCCACAGTTTGTCCCTTAATTTCATAATCCGTCTTGAGATATCCGAAGATATCGGCCAGGGAGCTGATTATACCTTTAACCATAGGCAAAGCGGCAGCAACCGCAGGAACAGCGGCAACCCCCACTTTTTGACCAGGAGCGTTTTCAATAATTGTCTTTATAGCAGCCTTCGCATCTTGTATTCTTTTTACCTGATTTTCAAGCTCTTTTTCAATCAGTTCGATTTGAGTAGTTATCTGGAGTAACTCCGCATCCGATATGCAAAAATCCAGCGTATCCACGATTACTATTTTGGACTTCTGGGGAGATAGGGTTGTATTGATTCTTTTTGCGATTGCGGCGGCTTTCTGTATCATGGCATTATAGGCTGCAAAGGTGGCTATATACCCTGCTTTTTCATCTGCTGTTACTTTGCCCTCGGTGGGTTTGGTCTCGCCGGATGGGGTTTCTGATTTTGTCTTTGCGTCTTTGGCCTCGGTTTCTGCCTTATCCGCTTCCGCTGCCGCCTTCCTTGTATCGACTTCTTTTTGTTTTACCTCAGCTTCTGCACTATCCGCTTCAGCAGCAGCTTTCCTGGCTTCGGCCTCTTTTTGTTTTGCCTCAGCTTCCAGTGCTTTAACTTCGGCTTCTTTTTTCCGCTCTTCTAGCGTGGTATCACCCATATTAACCTCCTTTTACCTCGTAATTTGAAGATATATTTCTTGGTATGGATGTTAACTCAAAGATGAGCTAATACGACATTCTTATATTATCATTTTGAATCAAAAAAACAAGTCACAAATTTGCGAGAAAAAGGAGATGAATCATTATACTGCAGCTATTATCAAATGATACATCAGTGATGAATGATCAAGATTAAATATGCATTAAAGGGGAATAGTCCTGAACGTCCGGTTAGATAGAATCGGGCCAAGTAGACCTGTAAGCCGAGTTCTGTCCCCCGGTATTACCGGGTGGATGACCATCTATCTAGGCCGGATGTTACCATACGGCTCATGCGGCCAACCCGGGGACGGGCCGGGCTTTCCCATTGTCCCTCTATTTGGCCTTGCTCCGGATGGGGTTTTCCTGGCCGGCCGGTCTCCCGGCCGCCGGTGAGCTCTTAACTCGCCATTTCACCCTTACCCTCTTCACCCTCACTACCTGAACAAAGTTCAGGTGGAAGGATCAGGGGGCGGTGTCTTTTCTGTGGCACTTTCCGTAGGGTCGCCCCTCCTGGGTGTTACCCAGCATCCTGCCCGCGGAGCTCGGACTTTCCTCCCCGATTTTGTCGGATTCGACAAAATCGGACCCGATTTCATCGGGGCGGTCATCCGGTCTACTTGGCCTTGTTTACTCTATTATAAATCGTGTATTATGTCAATAAAATGGCGGTATCCGGGATACTAA
>CAYLVC010000287.1:0-4266 GCA_964387005.1 uncultured Dehalococcoidales bacterium
CTTTTCAATGATTGATGCCCTGATTAATGACGGTGATGTAGTCTTAATGCAGCGTGCCAGCACCGTTGAGAATGGGACCATGGCCGCTGTATGGTTAAAAAATGAAAAGACAGCGACCTTGAAAAAGGTCTTTGTTTCAGCCGACCGCGTTCGTCTTCAGCCCGCCAACAGCCAGATGCAGCCGATCTACACCAGTCCGGACAATGTCGAAATCCAGGGAAAAGTAATAGCCGTAATCCGCCAATTAACATAACGCCTGGATTTGATTTTTCAGCACAAAGAGCATAAATTAGTAGCAGTCGTATATAGCGCTTTTTGGCTGGAAGGAAATTCATGTTTTTAACTCAGTTTCAAAACGTTGGCCGTTCACTATTTGCCCGGGGGCTGGTTTCATCTCAAAGCGGTAATTTAAGCATTCGCATGGGGGACCGTATTATTATTACCCGCCGGGGAAGCAATCTGGGGGTTTTACAGGAACAGGACCTCATTGAAACCGGTATAAACAAGAACGACAGGTCTACACCTATGGCCTCGGTTGAGTTGCCTGTCCACCGGGCTATATATCAGCAGACGCAGGCCCGGGCTATAGTTCACGCCCATTCTCCCCATGCCGTAGCCCTGTCGATGGCCTTGAAAGAGATAGCATCTCCTTATCTTGAGAATTTCTGTTCTCTGGGGAAAGTACCGGTTATAGGCTGGGATCTTGAAGTCAAACCTGGCGGGCTTGCGGACCTGATTGCGGAGGGTTTAAAGGAAAACCGCATTCTGGTGGTTCGCGGGCATGGCAGCTTCGCCGTTGGGCAGTTGCTGGATGAAGCCTATAACAGTACTACCGGACTGGAAGAGGCCTGCGAAATTCTCTGCCTGATGAAATCCATGCAGATCAAGACTTAGAGACTGTCTGCAAGTTTAGAGTTCATGACCACTGGTATCCCCGCAGGCATTTCACGCCCTCCTATCTCCTGTTTTGAGAGTAAGTATCTAACAAGAAACCATTTTGATTTTCCCACAGGAAAAACCAGATTAAAGAAAACTGCTATTACAGTTCGTCCATTACGCTGAAAACTTGTTTTCTGGATAGCTACTGGGTATAATGGCCTTATTCCAGAATGTAAACTAAGGAAGTAAATGTATGCCGCAATATGCTTATTTTCAGAAACAGTTCATGCCTCTCACCGAGGCTAAATTAGGTCTTATGACCAATTTCATGCATTACGGCACTGCCGTTTTTGAGGGCATTCGGGGTAACTGGAATGAGGACAGACAGCAGATCTACCTTTTTCGATTAAAGGAGCATTATGAGCGGCTCCTCAACGGCTGTAAAGTCTTAAAAATCAGCCTGCCGTATACAGTGGAAGAGCTATGCCGGCTGACCGTTGAGATGGTCAAACGCAGTGAGCTTAAAGAAAACGTTTATATCCGTCCCCTGGCATATAAAAGCTCAGAGGCAATGGGAGTGCGTCTGCACAGCCTGGATGCTGACTTTTTTGCCTTTGTGATGCCCTGGGGACGTTACCTGGATACGGATAAATGCCGCGTCGGAGTCTCATCCTGGAGACGTCCGGGCAGCAATTTCGCAGTCCCGCAGGCCAAGGTAACCGGACAGTATTATAACAGCGCCTTCGCCAAGACCGAGGCCCATGAAAACGGATATGACGAAGCTATCCTGTTAAATGAATACGGACGGGTAGCCGAAGGCAGCGGAGAGAATATTTTCATGGTTATAGACGGACAACTGGTGACGCCCTCCATTTATGAGAGCATATTAACAGGCATTACGCGTAATACAGTGCTGGAGCTGGCATCTAAAGAGCTGGATATCAGGACTGTCGAGCGGCCTGTGGAACGTTCTGAAATGTATACCGCCCAGGAAGCGTTTTTCACAGGAACTGCCGCTCACCTTGCCCCCATCGTGGAAATCGATCACCGCCTTATAGGTGACGGAGAGATCGGCCCTGTTACCCGCAGGCTTCAAACCCTGTATCATGCGGTGATAGAGGGGAAAACCCCCCGTTACTTCAACTGGTGTACACCGGTCTATTAGGGCTGTTAGATGAGAATACTCTACTCGATTCTTTCTCTGGTATTGTTGATATTTATCTTCTACCAGGGGAAGATGCTGTTTCCAAGGGTATTCTCCTTCTTCCGCCGGGGAAACCGCAGTTTTTATTTTGAAGATAACCTGAACCGACCGGAAGATGAATCACACCGTGAACTGGTCCGCCCCATTATGGAAAAAATGGAAGCCCTGGGCTTCAAATCTCTGGGCGTAATGCTGGAGAAACAGCCGTTATGGGCCCGAATTACACGGGAAATAGCCATGGCCTCATCTGAGGACGGGATATTTGTCTCAATCGGTTTCAGGCACAACCAGCCATCTTACTTTTTCTACACACCCTTTACCGGAGGCCAGGTTGTGATTACCGCTTACAATGCTTTCAGACATGTCCGCAAGGATGATTTTGTTACTACCGTTATCAGTTCAGGGGAACCGCTGGAAATGCTGGAAGAGCACAGGAAGCTGGTCAAGGAGTTTACTGACAAGGGCTATGTACCCTTGAAGGACTATAACCGGGAGACCTTGATCGAGGCTACAAACCTATATTACGCTTCGCCTCATACCCGCCAGCAAATGCGTACGGCCGCTATGATCAGTCTTATGTTCTGGTTCATTTGCGTGCTTATTTTGATCCTTTTCGTCAGGGGCGCACTGGAAAACTAGACCTTCAAGACAGGCTATATTATGCCCCGCCGGGCCAGGTTATGCAATTCGGCGGAACACAGTCCCATCAAACTTTGCAGTAATTCCGCGGTATACTCCCCGGTATCCGGTATGTCGGACCCGATGGGAACATCGGGCCTGATGCGTTCATCAGGCCTGATGCGTAAAGGCGAACGGCTCATGATAAAGGGGGCTCCCGGGTATTTATAATGGCTGCCGGTTGCCGGGTCCAGGGCATCGACAAAGAACCCGCGGGCATCCAACTGGGGGTTGTCCAAAACCCCGGACAGCGAATCTACCCCGGCCCAGGGGAAACGCATCAACTGCCCTGTTTCCACCAGTTCAGCTACACTGTGTGTGAGCGTCCATCTTTCAAGTACCTCGATTATATGGATGATGTTACTTTGCCTTATTTCTTCATTCCGCCATTGTTCCCCGCAGAGGTCTTCGGCCATTCCTTCCGTTTCCAGCCATTCCACCAGAGTATCCCACTGGTGCATCAAAGAAAGCAGGATAAAACCGTCCTTGCAGGGAAAAATACGGTATAAACCGTTCCAGTACAGGCTTCCGTTTCTCTGTGCCACGATCCCCTGGTAAAAATAGCGGACAAGCTGGTGGTCAAGAGCCGCGGCAACACATTCATGCACCGAAATATCGATGTATTGCCCTTTTTGACATTTGTGCCGCTGCCACAGCGCCAGCATGATGCCGGAGGCGGCAAAAAGGCCGGCAGTATAATAAGACAGCGCTCCGAAAGGACTGAAGGGAGCCCTGTTCTTTTCACCGCAGACAAAAATCTGTCCGCCCAGGGCTGCGGAGACCAGAGCTGAGGATTGGTAGTCCCTGTATGGACCTGTTTGCCCGAAATGGGTAATGGAAGCCATAACAAGGCGGGGATTGTATGCGGAGAGAGCCCTGTAATCCATCCCCAGTTTTTCAAGGTGTCCCGGAGGGAAGCTTTCCAGCACTATATCGGAAAGGCCCGCCAGCCGGGAAAACAGCTCCCGGCCTTCTTTTTGCTCAATATCGAGACTGATAGAGCGTTTACCCGCATTGGCGGCTTGCCGCTCCGGTTTCTGTCCCGGTTTCTCAATGCGGATTACTTCCGCCCCCAATTGGGCCAGCAGCCTGCCGCAAAAAAGCCCTTTTTCATCCGCCAGTTCCAGTACGCGGCATCCGTCTAAAACTGTGTTTGACATGTCAAGGCCACTACCTCACTGCCCGGTATTTACATATTTTCCCGGTCGGGCGACCGCGAGGGTCGCCCCTACATTCCAGAATAATTCAGCTCTATATTATTGTATGACAAAGCCGAAACAGGAAGTAGGGGAAGGGGAAGGGGAAGGGCTTATTATTAAGAGGCGTTGCGTTTACTTTCCCACTGCCCGGTATTCTATGAACTTCCTTAATCCGGCTTCGATTGATTCCAAAACATCCTTTTTGCCTGCACTGCCCTGCCGGAAGTCGGACAGGTTGGGTAATACCAGGTCTACCATGTCCGGAGCGCAAGTTCTCAGGGGTGGAGAATCGAAAAGAAAGACCTT
>CAYLVC010000288.1:0-4266 GCA_964387005.1 uncultured Dehalococcoidales bacterium
GGATATAGAACTCGGTAAACCTGTCACCAGTCCTGGGTGAAGTAACCACATAAGACAGCGTACCTATCGCTGCTACTATCGCAACAGCCAGAACAATGGTAAGTATTTTCTCCAACCTGTTGAACCCTGAAAAGTAAGCTCGTGATATACTCAGAGTGACCGCAGGCCTATCTTTATCCGAAAGATGATGCTGTCTGAACAAGGCGATAACCAAAAATGCCAGGACAAAGACAGATATTGAGATAAGTAATGAATAAAGACCGATGCCCCAGGGAGAAAAGCTTACGGCCAGACCGATAAGCGATACTAAGGCGATGGAAACACCGCAGCTTAGAGCTATTTTGTCCAGGCGGCTAATCGCGCTCTCACGGGGAAACAGGGCGGAAAGAAGGACATACCCCGGGAAAAACAGTACCAGAGGAAGCCCAAATATAACACGAATTACACTCCCGGGAAAAATGGAAATAATCAGGATCAATACCAGAGTGATTATGGCCACAGCATAGAGAATGTGCCTGGATTTTATCAGCATAGGAAGATATCCTTGTCTTCAGACCCCGCCTGATTGCCTCATGGTACACCCTCTTCATTAGATCCGGGGCAGGGTATCATATTTGATAAAACGCTGAATGTAATATACAGGATTTCAAGACGGATGACAATCACGCCAATTCATTGCCTGACCGAAAATACCCCCGCAATGTGGTCTGATTGCTGCAAAACCGGGAACGGCTCGCTATTCAAACATGGTTTGATTCCGAAAATATCTGTCTTTGAACCACCAGACCAGAATAAACAACGATATGCAACACCGGCTGGCCAGCCAAGCTATGCCAGACCCCACAATACCATATACAGGCAGCAGGAAATAAGTCATACCGATGGCCAGGACGGCAGCAAAAGCATTGATAAAAATCAGCGGTCTGATGTTCTGCTGTACTCTTTTTATGCTGAAATACAGTCCGTTGAAAGTCATGGGTATGGCGGAGAAAACCAGAACTCGCAGTAAGCTGGTGCCATTTTCAGAATAAAGGTTCCCGAAAAGAAGGAGCAGTTTGTCAGAGAGAAAGAAGACCAGAATTAGAGCCGGGATTATCAAACTGAAAGAAAGCAACAGGCTCCGGCGTAATTGTTGTCCTATTGCAGATTGATCATACGAACCTTCGGCAAAAAAGGAAGTTGTGATGGTGTGAGGTACCATGCAGACAATACTATTAATTGACCAGGCTATGTAAAAAAAGGCATTATCTTCAGGACTCAACCGGTTAACAATAAGCATAGGAAGAACATAAGCAGGAGCAGTACCACCGAAATCCGTAAGGTAATTCAGGAATGAATAGCGTACGGTCTTTGCCACAGAGTATATATCCAGGTTAAAAGCCGGACGGTAACCCTGCTGAACTTTCGGCAAAAAGAAAAACAGGCTTGTTATAAGTCCTGCCATCAATGCCAGTCCCCAGGAGCCAAATATTCCGAAGGAGTGAAAAAAATAGACCATAATAAAAGGTAAAACCAGGCGTAAAAGATTAAAGATGGTATTTCTTGCCAGGGCATATCCAGCCCTACGTTTGGCAACAAAGGTAAGGTCAGTCAGGCTGGTAAGAGCAAAAACTGGCATAGCCAGAATAAAGAAGGCAGCAAATATCGGGTTATCACGAACAAAAATCAGGGCAGGAGACCACCATTCTGCACCCAGAACAAACACCGTTCCGGCGACCAGAGCCACAGACCCGGAGATAGTAAAACTGGTATTGATAAATTTTACCGGATTGGTTGAGTTGTTGATAAAACGGATCAAACCGTATTGCAGACCCAATCCGGATATCATCACAAGCAAAGAGGAAGCAGCAATCATGGCCGAGGCCAGGCCAACGTCCGCAGCGGAATATATCCTGGCCACCAACATCCAGAAGACAAAACCAAAAATTGCGCTGCTGACACTACAGGCCATCAAAAAAACAGCGTTGGTATAAAGAGGACTGTGTAAAAGATGTTTGATCTGATCTGCGTTCTTAATGCCCATAACTCCAAAGGCAGGCAGTTTTTTAACGGCTCTCATCAGGTATTTTGCTGTCAGCTTAACGCACCTGAGGGATCATTTGATATCGGCATGAAACCAGTTAATACCTACCCATATCGCCTCACATTATAACCGTACAAGCCTGTTTTCGCAATCTGAAAGAGTATTATCGTACGGCTAGTGTCCAGTATACGTTTCAAAGAATGATTTTACGGTTGACATTTTTAAAGGATACCATAATAATGGCGTAAGTATGTGGCTAAAAAATAATCCTTACAGACTTCTTGGAGCACTTCTGACATCGGCGGGTATACTTACGGCCCCTGTTTTTTATTTTATCGTAGGTTCAACAGCGCTGACTGCCTCAAGCATTTCAGCAGTTATACTGGGCAGCACATGCCTGGCGCTGGCTGGAGCATCTCCCAGGATTTCCCCTCAAGCCAGCCAAATGCTTCTTAGAACCGGGATGGAGAATACAGCTTCTCTGCTGGAGGAACTGGGAATAAACAGCAGGGCAATCTATTTACCGGCCAGTATTCGCAACGGACACGCCCAGGCCCTGGTACCCCTGATAGATACCGATACCATCCCCAGCATCCGTGAAAAGCTGCCCGGCCGGCTGCTGGTGCGTTATGGTCCTGAATCAACCGACATGGCACTGGCGGTAACGACCGCCGGTACCGTCAACCTGGAAATCCTGCAAAACAAACCCGGACCAAGTGCAGATGAGATAGAGTCATCTCTGAACTATATATTAACAGGAGTATTGAATATCGCCCGGGGAGTAAATGTCAGGTTATCCGAATCACAGGTCGAAGTCCGAATTGACCGTGCTACCATGGGACAGGAGGATGTCTGGTATTACCGCTGTCTTGGAAGCCCAATTGCCTCTATTGCCGCAGCGGTAACCAGTGAAGCGCTGGATAGGCCGGTACGTATAAAACGGGAAATCCACAGCAAAAAGCAGGATACCGTCGAACTAGAGGTACTGGATTGAGGATTTACAACAAACTCATTCTCGTCCTGGCGGCAGTTTTTGGCTGTATAACCGTCTTTTTGGCCTTTCTGGGGCAGAACGACCTGGCCATCTATTTTATCGCTTATGCCATGGCTTACCTGATAATTACTTTGCTTTATGTTTACCTTAACCGCCAAGCACGCAGCGGGCTGAATGCCCTCAGTGCGGTTATTTTTGCCGGTTTCCTGGTGATTGTGGCTGTAAAAGTGATGGAGATCTTAAAATGAATTCTGGAGAACGCAGGCTCTAATGATTACTAAACGTACAATCATTGCCTTGTGTTTCACTGTCGTATTGTTCGGCTTGATATCAACCTTCGCTGGCGCCTCAAAGTACCATGAGGACCCGGCAGAGATACAGGAAGATTTCAGCGGGATGTCGCTGCTTTTGTATTATTCCGAATTACTTGACAAGGTACGGTTGGGTGATTTCAAGGATGTAGAAGGAACCATCAGCAAACTGGAATATGCCAATGTTCCCTCCATAATCAAGAATGACAACGCCGCGATTTCCTCAAGCAGCACAGAGTTATTCCAGTCTATCACCAGTCTTTCGATTGCCTGGGAAAAATACAGACTTTTAATAGAACGCGTCCAGCCATTTGAAATTCAGCAGATGGTTGAACAGGTCTCAAGAGAAATCGGAAGATCGAAACAAAACCTGGAATCAATTAGTCGTTCAATTGAGACTATTGGTAAATATCTAAAAATTGATAACCTGCCGCCCTCGAGCGGGCTAAAATTGGTATATGACGACATTATTGAGAAGACCGGCCGGCTTCAATCCTTCATTGAGAATGTGGATACTTTCGTTGATCAACACCAGGATTTGATAAACAAACTTAAGGCAACAAACCTCAGTCTGAAGGCAGAACCGAACGAACTTTATCCCGGCGACGAGATGGCCTTCAGTGGTTTTTTATCCAGTGGATCAATACCTATGGCTGACCGTGAAATTGATATTCGCCTGGAAGATACACACTATGCCACGGTCCGCAGTGATGCAACCGGCTTTTTTCAAGGCGCTATCAGAATTCCTTACCACTATTTTTCTGAAATGTCACTCCAGGCTATATATCTCCCATCCGGCCAGGATGCCGCTATATATCAGGGATCCATTAGTCCCATCCGTCAACTTCGCATTATGTTATACCAGGCCGATCTCAATATCAACATAGCAGGTATAGCTTATCCGGGGAGAGATATTTCCGTTGCAGGGGAACTGGGAT
>CAYLVC010000289.1:0-4258 GCA_964387005.1 uncultured Dehalococcoidales bacterium
ATGCTATCATGGGCTTTATCCGGAACCAAAATCAGCCAGTCCGGTTTATTTTATAGTATCCTGAAGGTATATATGAAACGGTTATTGTTGCTGCCATTATTCTTGTTATGCATCGTCCTCACCTTTCCCGGGCCGCTCCGGGCAGCCACGGAAAAAGCTGCCGGTGTGAAAGAGCTGAATTTTGTCTTTCTCCATGGGTTGGGTGGCAATGCCGGTTCTCTTCAGCGTCTTGAGGATTCAATTATCGACCAGCTTCCGGCTTATGTCACCAACTATCATTCCGACCACCCGGACGTCAGTATAGAGACCAGCACATTGAACCGCACCTACCCTAACAACGTGGATATTGAAACCTGGGCTAACAACATCGCTGATTCCATCAACAAACGTTTTGCGGGCAAAAAAAACCTGGTTTTAGTCGGACACAGCATGGGGGGCAAAACAGCCCTTTATACCGTAGCCCATAACATCGGCAATTTGGCCGACAAGGTAGCCATGGTAGTCACCCTCAACAGTCCCCTCAGGAAACTGGGGAACTATTTCTTTATCAGCGGAGATACCGCGCTGGACTTCCGGGGCGCCCAGCTGATCATGTCCAACCAGGGAGCGCTGGAATCCCTGACCAACTACGATAGCGCCCAGGACGGACTTTGGGTAAGCGCCAACAAACACTGGCTGGCGTTCGTTTCAGCCGAATCCAGCCCCCAGAGCTTTCAATACGATACCAGTGGAATTGACCCGCTGCCCAGAAATATGGATGATACAATCGTACCGATTTCCTGCCAGTATACCGAAGGTGCAGATGTTATCTACTACGGAGAATACCACCACGGTGAATTTACAGAACAAGACGTACTTTCGGACAATATAGCGGACCGGATACTGAGCTACATCTTCGGGGGAAATGTAGAATGTTCGGTTTTTGCCAGGGGCGGTTCTTTTGAACATAAAGCCGGTCTGCTGCCTGGAACAAACAAATGGGAGGACCTGGTAGGGGGAGTACTTACCGCCGGCGGCACTATAATGCACCAGAATGAGTCCTGGTTCAAGTGGGCGGAATGGGAGGATGTGGTCGGAGAAAAATCCACGGTCTTGCGCAGCAGCTTTCAAACGGCACAGAAAAACTCATTCCCGATTCTGACGGGAATACAGGAATCAAGATGGCTTAATACCGGCGATCCTCTGGATGGCAGGATATACCTGAAAACCAGGGCTGCCCCAAAAAGCAGCACCCAGGTCGATTGGAGCGTTAATCAACAGGGCCTTCTCCCCGCGGGAATTGTGCGCGATCATTATGAGGTTGAAATTGAAACGGGCACCCAGTTCACCGGAATCGGACAGGTATCCTGGGAAACGACCGATCCTCATGATCTCAGGCTGCGAATATCCTCATTTGCCCAGAGCCCCTTCCGCTGGTTCAAGTCCCAGTGGAGAGTCTATCATAAGGAAAACCGTCAAAGGCAGGTGCTGGACGGCCTGCCCTTCAAGAACTCGGTGAAATAAGAACCATCAGGCGGCCCAGAACCCGGCCCGAATCCCAACCAGGTTCATCATTGCATCCCGTGTTACCACTCCGGATATGCTGCCGTTTTCCATGACAGGCACGTAATTAATGCCCCGGTGGTAAATATCATCCAGTATGGTATCTGCCATTTGCTGCGGGGTCACAGTCCTGAGCTGCGCCGCCGGAGTCATGGCTTCTCCGATCTTCATCTTGTCATAGACTTTCACGGGCAGCTTTTTTACCCGGTCGAGGGTCAACAGACCCTTAAACTGCCCGCCCTCGGCCACTATAACGTAACGCCATCCTTTCCTCAGAATATGCTCGCGCACCAGTTGTCCGATGGTAATCTCTCCGGGCAGCACCGGGTATTCAGCTGTCATGATATCTTCAATAGTGATGCTCTGAAGCGCCAGATGCAATTTCATTTCGCGGCGGGTATACCCCGCTGCGATCTGGATGATCCACCCCATCAGGACAATTACCATGGCAAAATACAGCTGCCGGGTCAAAATACCCACCAGGACACCGGCAAAAACCATCAGCAGGCCCGCGGCCAGCCCGATCAAACTGGCTGCATGGGTAGCTTTGTAAAAATCACCGGTAGACCTCCACAGCAGCATGCGCAGGATTTCACCGCCGTCCAGTGGAAATGCCGGAAGAAAGTGCACCAGGAAAAGCAGTATGTAGATATAGGCCAGCCATTGCACCACACCGGCCATGGTCGAATTGCCGGAGTTGACAAAGGTGGCGTATAACCCCCAGAAAATAACAGCTATTACCAGGTGGGACAGGAACCTGATCAGATATAAAAGCGGCAGATGAGTGGTTAAAACCCTATCCTTGTTTTCATGATATATCGCACCGAAAGCAAACAGCGTAATCCTGTTTATCGGGGTTTCCGTACGCAGGACTGCCGTGCTCAAGACCAGTTCCCTTACAACGGTCATCACTAAAAACAGCAGGAAAACAACGGCGCCGAGAATTATCTTTTCCAGCAGCGAATAATTCTCAGGAAACTGAGTCACCACTATGGCTGTTATCAGCCCATACACGAAAACCCAGGTGTAATGGAACCTGAAGCTCAAAATCCTGCTCAGCAATCCGCCGACTCCTGCAATTTCGCTTTTCAGCCAGTCAATCCTTTTATTAAGGCCTATTATACTCCCGGGATGGACGCGGGACAATCCGGCTGGTCAGATCTTTCCCGCTGCATTGCTAAAGCCACACGGAAGAGAATATAATCATGTACATCCATATAGTATTTCGTTACACTGCCGGAGCCGCCTGCCGAAAAAAACACGTGCATTTCAAAACCATCTCCATATACAAAAATATTGAAAGGAGCATATGATGGAAGAATTCAAACACGGCAAATACATCGTCACCCAGCCCAAAAAGGGCTTCGTCCTCCCTTCCTGGGGAGGCTCGCTGCCTACCGACACCAGCACCCGCATGATGTACCTGGACAGTGAAGTCATTAAAGGGGGGTTCTACGTTGAATGCGTCTGGTTCTGGCCTACCGATCAGGAAAGCAAGGGCAGTCCCGAGCCTCATACCCATGATTACGACGAGGTAATCGCCTTTGTCGGCACGAACTTCAATGACCCCAGCGATCTGGGAGGCATAATCGAGCTATGGATCGACGGCGAGCGCAACCTGATGAACCAGAGTTTCCTGGCCTTCATCCCGGCCGGAATAGTCCATTGCCCGTTGAAATCAATAAGGATAGACCGGCCTATCTTCCATTTTGCCACCGGGCCGGGCAAAATATACGGCTAGTGTGGCGCATCTAACAATTCGTTAGTTTTCCAGTTAACCATACCGGCGAAAGCCGGTATCCACAATGCGTGGAAGGGAGGGGGGCTGGATTCCGTTTTTCAACGGAATGGAACGATTTGTAAGATAACGTTATTCAAGATAGGAGATTAACAGTTTTGAGTTTTGGGAAAGGGTAAATCCTTCTCCCGTCTTCCTTTTTCTAAGGAAGAAGCTGGTCCGGCTGTTTAATTCCCCGAAGACGGCTGCTCCGCATGGACTTATTATGCCTGCATAACCTTTCGGTGCAGGCAGCGCAGCCCAATTTTTGGTTGGTTTCTTCACAAAACCGTTCCGGATGTCTGTAATAGGTCACTTCCCAGCGGATGAACAGCAGCAGCGCTATAACAAACAGGCTGAGCGTATAATAGCTCCTGACCAGCACCAGCGGGGTAAACATCATCAGAAAGTCCCAGTCGTATATGCGGCAGGTTACACAACAGCGGTTTTTCATGATAAGGGACTGAAACGGGCAGAAAAACAGTATGCAAATCAGGTCGCATACCCCAAAAAACAGGCTGACTATGAGCAAAATGGCTTCGTCGAAGATTCCTGTAAAGTAAAACACCGCAATAACGGCATTGAGCGCAATCCACAGCAATGCAATATACATCGCGGATTTCAGGTGTTTCCTTTTTATGGCGCCGGTGAGTGTTGTGAAATTCCCGTTCCGTACGAAATTTCCGGAGAACTGCTTCTGGCAGCCCAGGCTCTCCAGGCTGGACGGGAAAAACCTGAAAAGCATTTCAACCACGAATAGCACCCAGATAATAACCAGCAGATAAGCCGCAGCGCCGGCGCCGGGGTAATAGATGTTATCCAGTACAGCCTCTTTATTTATCAGGTATACCACCAGGGCGGCGATGAATACCAGGCAGCGGACCACCAGTTTTAGCCAGTGTATTCCGGTCACCCGGGATATCGCCGTCTTTCCGTCCG
>CAYLVC010000290.1:0-4255 GCA_964387005.1 uncultured Dehalococcoidales bacterium
ACCTCATCGAAATCATGTGTATGGGGTCCGGGACCTCCGTCTGAGGCAGCGTGGTACCAGACAAAGTCCATATAAAAAGCCCCTTTCAACACCTCGCTGTCCAGCCAAAGCAGCCGGGTCATCCGGGCTGCTCCTTCAGTGTGAGATAAATCTTTGAAAGATGTGTATTTCATCCCTGAAAAATCAACTGCTCCAGCCGCCAATCTAACCAGGCCAGGATCGAATCCGTCAGGCATAGGGTGCATAAGTGCTTCCGTAACGATGTTTTTCGCGTATTTTTGTTCTGTCAATTCTTTTTGTCCTTTTTCTTAGATATTTACCTTTTTACTCAGATATCTGAATAAAGGCATTATTCATACTTGTAATGATCGGCGTGTCCACTGGCCTTTAAAGCAACTTTTTTTAAGTTGAATGAAACTGGTAATTGTTGTATATAATAAGTATATCGTATAGTTTCGGCTTATGTGATATAATTCCAGTTTGCCTTAATTATATCACACCGGCACAATGTCTAAAAATGGAATTTTGTTTCCATATATGCCGTTATATCTTAGCATAGTACTAAAAAATATATTAGTACTGGTATTGCTTTTTGCTATCACATCCTGGATTTTTGCCTGTTGCATTCATACTCGTATTGGTTAATACTATATGATATGCTATTAAGATATATTCATATGTATATTTGTATACCATCCGTCCGGTAAAATCAACTTTATATCGTTTACCCCGGTTTTTACAATTTCGTATCGGACATAAACCCGGTTATCGTCCGGCAGTCTCGATCAAGCCTTTGTCTGGACAACTATGGGGGAGGTGAATATATGTGAAGGCTTCACACCGGTTTATTCCTATTATTCTACTTGCAGATATTGACTGCCACTAATAAGTTATCAGGGATAAAGGAGTAACAAAAATGAAACAGTATATTTTGGTCGCGATTCTGGTTATTTCAGTTTTAGCGCTGGTGTTGGGCGGCTGCACTTCATCCCCAACCACAACTTCCTCACTGCCTCCAACAACTGCACCAGTCACCCAGTCTCCAACTACCAACGCTCCAACTACCCAGGCTCCAACTTCCCAGCCTCCGGTGCAAACGTCGTCTGCGCCTTCAACCCAGCCTGGATTGACGCCAAAAAGGGGCGGGACATTAAGAATCGGTAATTCTGCCGGTCCGCCCAGCCTCCTTGGCTGGCCGTCTGAAAGCCAGGGTGAGGCTTCCAGATTCCAGGCTATAAGTCTTGAACCCCTCATTAAAAGCGATGGACAGGGAAATATTATTCCCTGGCTGGCAACCGGCTATTCAATTGCTCCCGACAAGAAATCCATCACCTTCACTTTAAGAAAGGGAGTCAAGTTCCATGATGGCAGTGATTTCAATGCCGGGGTTGTCAAGTTCAACTGGGATGCTGTTATCGCTGCCAAAAAACAGGGAACGTCGCAGTGGGGAAATGTCGAAATTCTGGATGATTACACAGTGCGTATCGGTATTATTTCGTGGCAGAATACCGTACTGGGAAGTTTCGGTGAGGCTGCTTCCTGGTTTGTCTCCAAGGCAGCCTATGAAAAGAACGGGGTGGATTGGGTCAAGAACAACATGATCGGCACCGGCCCCTTCAAGTTCGTCAGCTTTGAACGGGATGTGGCTGTGAAGTATGTCCGGAACGACAATTACTGGCAGACGGGCAAACCCTATCTGGATGCCCTGGAATACCTGATAATTGCAGACCCTATAACCCAGGTAGCCATGATGAAAACCGGCGAGATGGACGTTATAATGATGAATGCTGGAAAAACAGCTTACGATATGACCAATATTCCCGGAGTAAAAGCTTTTAAGGGTGAAATCGGGGTTGTCCCCTTTAACCCGGATAGCGTCAATCCGGACTCTCCCTTATATCATGTAAAAGTTCGCCAGGCTGTGGAGTATGCAATAGACAAAGAATCACTTGCCAAAACTTTGAGCTATGGCCTGTGGGGCCCCGCCTATCAGTGGTCGCGACCAGGGAACATGTCGTATGATGAGACTATTGTGCCTCGTAAGTTCGACCCCGAAAAGGCCAAACAGTTGCTGTCTGATGCAGGGTATCCTAACGGTTTCCAGACCAAAATCGTTTCTTCGCCTATGGGATTGCAAAGAGACGCCGTGGTCGCTATCCAGAGCTATCTCTCTAAAGTAGGTATCAAGGCGGACCTGGAGTTTCCTGAGATGGCAGCCTTTTTCAAAATGAGGACAACCGGTTGGAATAACGCCCTGCTGACGGAAGGAAGCCCGATCGGCGCCAATCCGGTAGGCTCTTATAACCTGGTACTCAATCCTGCCAATCACTGGCAGGAAGGTATCTACAAGAGCCCTGAGTTGCTGCAATTGCTGGATAATTGTGTCAATTCCGAAAAGCCCGAAGCGGCATTAACCCAAAAACTGGTACATTATGTCTGGGAAAATGCCCTGGTTATTCCTATCAACTATCTGGTAGAAGTCTTTCCTATGAGAGATTTTGTGATGGATCCGGGTTTCCATAAAGTTGGCAATGTGATGTACTGGCAGCCGGAGAATTGCTGGCTGAACAAATAATTTTTTTTGCTGTATAATTAAGTTTAAAGCCTCACCCCGGACCGTCTGAAGACAGTCCGCGGTGAGGCAATTTGGGTTTACCTGCAATCGTTCTATATATGATATTCACATTGGATTCATGATCGGCAGGATAACGTCTATCTTTAACTGACCGGTTTGCTGATAATAAATAACATCATGAAGGAAGGAAAAATGAGTACAAAAAACGGTAAAGCAGCAGTCCTCTACGAAGTCGGTAAGCCCATGGTAATTGAAGAAGTAACTCTGGATTCACCTAAGAAGGGTGAGGTCAGGATAAAGATCGCCGCCACAGGCATCTGCGGAAGCGATATTCACTCGATCAGAGGCGAACACGGACAACCGGCGTTGCCTGGAGTGGGAGGACACGAAGTTGCAGGTTACATAGACGAATTGGGTGAAGGAGTAACGGGCTTTGAAATTGGTGACCCCGTTCTGGTATCGCTCGAACCTGCCGGCTGCGGCCATTGCTATTATTGTGTTCAGGGCTTTCCCGGTATGTGTGAAAGAAAGTGGAAGGTCCGCCCGCCCGCCCATTTCAAAGGCTTGACCATGCCCGGACGCTATGTCACTCAGAAGGGTGTTCGCCTGTTCCAGTTTGGCGGTACTACCTGCGGATTTGCCGAATACACCCTGGCCAGTGAAACCCGCCTGATCAAGCTGCCCGCGGATATGCCGATGGACAGCGCCTCTCTCCTGGCCTGCGGCGTTATAACCGGCTTCTGCTCGGTCACCAATGCCGCCCGTGTCCAACCTCTCAGCAGCGTCGTGGTGATGGGAGTCGGAGGCGTCGGCCTTAACTCCATTCAGGGCGCAGCCCTGTCAGGGGCTTATCCAATCATTGCCGTAGATGTTTTCGATAGCAAACTGGAGGCTGCCAGGAAATTCGGAGCCACCCATACCATCAACGCCAGGACCGAGAAAGATCCCATCAAGAAAGCCTACGAGTTAACAAACGGGCATGGAGCTGATTATGTCTTCGTTACCGTCGGCGGCAAAGCGGCTTTGCGCCAGGGCTTTTCAATGTCCGGCTACCGGGGCATGACCGTTATCATTGGACACTCCGGAGACGACAACCTCTCCGATTTCGAACCGACCGATTTCATCGGAGGCCAGAGAATGCTTACCGGTAGTGGCGCAGGCTCAGCACGCGTTCAGGTGGATATTCCCCGCATTATTTCCCTCTACCAAGCGGGGCGTTTCAAGCTGGATGAGCTTATTTCCGGCCGCTATCCCCTGGAAAAAATCAATGAGGCAATCGAAGCTGTAGAAAAGGGTGACGCGCTGCGTAATGTTCTGGTCTTTGGGAAATAAGACTAAAGTCCAATAGACGACTCTGGCAGGTCATCGTATCATAATGCCAGGGAAGAATAAGAAATATTTCAACCTTTAAGCAAGATGCCCGGCTTTGGTGCAGCCGGGTATCTTGCATTTCGGGACATCCAATATATGTGTTTCTCGGAAAAAGATCTGTTATTCAGTATTTTTACCATCGTTTGTGTCATGCTGGAGCCCCCGCATTGATCCTTTACCTGCCTGCAATCGGCGTGAAGCATCTCAGAGCAGGGGGACCCTGGCATTTTCACCTTTTTAATACTTCGTTCATCAATGTTTCCCGGATTGAAATGTTCCAGTCCAGCGGTCATAATGGGTTTAATCAAA
>CAYLVC010000291.1:0-4254 GCA_964387005.1 uncultured Dehalococcoidales bacterium
TTGTCCTGCCCCGTATCCCCCGGCAGTTCGCGGTTATACTCGATACGCACAAAGTTGTACTCGCTGCGCCGGTAAAGATCATCCTGCTGCCAGGCACTGATAATATCGTAAGGCGGGCAAATCAGCTTTGAAACATCACTATTTTTCTGCTGATTATAGCGAACGCCCCTGAAAGGACGTATTTCTGCCATTTTAGAACCATCCCATCTGCAAATTTCATTTTCTGATCTAAGTTTACTTTATCCATCAAGACAGGCGCAAGTTAAACCCGGATAGGGCTTTATCTTGAATAAATTCCGCCTGGAAACTACAATACATGAAAACGTATGATGATTCAGTTTATTTTCATGGAAGTGACTATTGTCCGAGCCAAGAGAATACCAGGTTGAAGCGCTGATAATCCGCAAAATAAAGCTGGGCGAAGCTGACAGGATAATCTCTTTATATACGCCCGAAATGGGCAAGATCGAGGCTGTAGCCAAAGGAGTCCGGCGCCCGAAGAGCAAAATGGCCGGTCACCTGGAACTTTTAACCCACAGCCGGATCAGGCTGGCCCGAGGCCGTAATCTGGATACAATCATTGGCAGCGAGACCCTTGAGGGTTACCTGGCACTCAAGAACGATCTCTGGCTGACATCCTGCGGCCTTTATATCGCCGAACTGGTCAACCAGTTCGCTCCCGAACGTGTTTCCGATCCCGGCCTGTTCCATTTACTGATGGATACCCTGACATGGTTGTCCGCTGGCGCCGGCACAGAGCTGATCCTGCGCTATTTCGAGCTTAGCCTGCTTCACAGGACCGGATACCGTCCCCAGCTTCAGACCTGTGTGGCCTGTGGCAATGTACTCAAACCTGTCAATAATGCCTTTTGCTCTATCGCCGGGGGTATTCTTTGCCCGGACTGCTCACTGAACAGCCCTTCCGGGTTCCCTATTTCGGTGGATGCCATTAAGGTTTTACGCCTGTTTCAAAAAAGCGATTATGAGATAGTCTCACGCTTAAAGATCAACGCAGAGCTGTATGCCGAGTTAAAGTCTGTATTAGGAAGTTATATCCGCTTCCTGCTTGAAAGGGAAGTAAAATCTGCTGCCTGGCTGGACTCTTTGCAACAGCAAATCCAGAATTATCTTCGCTAAATGCAGTCAAGTTACCGGTTTGACTTTACGTCCTCTCAATAGTATAGTTTTTATCATCATGCCTAGATTGTCTAGGTATAGTAGAGCAGCGGGGAATCGAGATGACAGTATCAAGCGAAAAACACACCAAAATGGAAAGACTGGTAAGAAGCTGCCGCATGATTCAGAAGATGAACCGGGCACGTCCTGAGGCGACCAGGAGCGAAAACCTGTACATGGAACTTCTAACGTCCTATTTCACCCGTATTCTGGAAGCCAGCCGGGAAAAGCAGCCTTTCGTGATGCATACCATTTTCATGCCGGCCGAAATACTCTATGCCATGGATATTGTACCTATGCATGCAGAAACTACAAGCTGGATGGTCCCGGCTTTTTCAGGGAATGTAGCTGATCTCATCACCAAATCCGCAGAAATGGGACTTGCCCCTGAAATCTGCTCAGCTCACAGGGTAATGGCCGGGGCTTTTGCTTCCGGCGACATGCCCAGGCCGGATGCTATTCTGTGGTCAAGCCTGAGCTGTGACAACTCCGTAAAAAGTGGAGAACTCCTGGTCAAATTGAACCGCTGCCCGGGATTCTTTGCGGATATTCCCTTCAGCACCAGCCCGCCAGAAATCCAGTATGCTGTGGCGGAATTTCAGGAGATGATCAAATTCCTGGAACATACCACCGGGAAAAAGATGAACTGGAAGCGTCTTTCCGAAATTGTCGACCGCCTTAACCGGCAAATCACACTTTATCGGGAAATCTATGAACTGCGCAAGGCTATCCCTTCTCCTTTCCCCATGCACAGATTTATGGAGCTTTTCATGACTTTATACCTGTTCCCCGGACAGCCCGAGGCAATCACCTATCTGGAAACCCTGAGAGATGAGCTGACTGCGTCTGTCCAAACGGGAAAAGGAGCTGTAGAGCCTGAACGCTTCCGCCTGATGAGCCTCTTCATGCCTCCGGTCTATATGATGGGCGTGCTGGGTGAAATCTCACGCGAATGCGGGGCTGTAAGCGTGGTTGAGCCCCTTTTCTGTTCATGGACGGATGAACAGCTTGATCCTGAAAAACCTCTGGAAAGCCTGGCAAAAAAGTCCTTCCTTTTTCCCGAAAACGCCACCTATGGTCCTATGAATGAGCGCATTCTGAAGGGCACGCTTCAATCTGCCAGGGACTTTAAAGTGGATGGGGCTGTTTTTTACGCTCATGTCGGCTGCCGGCAGGGTTCCGGTTTGATAAAAACCTACAGGGACCTTCTGCAAAGCCTGGATATACCCATGCTTACCCTGGACCTTGACCTGCTGGACGAGACCATAACTTCTCCGGATGAAGTCAAAAACAAGATGCAGGACTTCCTTGAGATACTGGCGGACAGGTAAGGAAGAATAGTGGAACAGAACAGAAGAATAATCCTGGCATCGGCTTCACCCAGACGCCGGGAACTGCTGGAAAAAATCGGCTTGAAATTCGAAGTCGATCCCAGCAATTTCAAGGAGGATGGCTGTCCAGACCTGAAACCCGAAGGACTTGCCAAGTATATTTCTCTGGGCAAAGCCAGCATGATTGCCTCAAAATATACGGATGCCGTAATTATTGCCGCTGACACATTCGGAGTTTTGAGGGGTAAGATCATCGGCAAGCCTGGTACGGCCGATCAAGCCCGTCAGATACTGATGTCCCTGAGCGGAAAATCTCACAGGGTAATTACAGGGTTTACAATACTGGATACAGCCAACCACAAATCAGAAACGCGAATTGTGGAAACAAGGGTCTTTTTTAAGAAGTTGGATCCGGCGGAAATCCTTGAATATGTGAAAACGGGCGAACCGCTGGACAAGGCCGGCGCCTACGCCATACAGGGACTGGGATCGACCATAGTCAAGAAGATTGAGGGCGACTATTACAACGTGATGGGCCTGCCTTTATGCGCCCTGGCAGAGAGTTTAAAGCGATTCGGGATTAGTGTACTTTAGCCCTTCAACCCCTGGACATAGGCAGCCGCGTTTTCTCCCGCCAGATGACCGGTCGAAAAAGCAGCCTGCAAATTGAATCCACCGGTATCCGCATCTATATCCATCACTTCTCCGCAAAAGTACAACCCCTTAATCAGCCCGGATGCCATAGTGCGCGGATCGATCTCCTTCAGGTCTACCCCGCCCGCGGTAACCATTGCAGCACTGAGAGGAAGAGGCCTTTCGATGGTAAAACGCAAAGATTTGAGCAATCCGCCCAGGCACTCTTTCTCTCTTGAATTGACCTGATGGCCCTGCTTTTCCGCCGGAATTCCGCTCAGTATCAGGAAAGCATCGACCATCTTCAAAGGCACGAGTTCCTTCAAGATACTGCGCAGTGAGCGTTTTCCAAAGGCATCAAAATCCCGCTGCAACCTCAAGGCAAGCTGTTCTTTATCCAGGGCTGGCTTCAGATCGATAGCTGCGCTGACCGGGCCGTTTTCCAGCTCATCTACTATGTCCAGGCTCATTTGCAGTGTTATCGGCCCGCCTATGCCAAAATGGGTCATCATCATCTCACCCTGACGGCTGTCAATTATCTTTTTGAAGGCCTCAGGCCGGTCTATATCCTCTTTCAGACAACGGTAAGCTGTCAGGCGGACGTTTTTAAGGCTGACGCCCTGCATACTTTTCGCCAGGTCTATTTCGCTTACCACCAGCGGCACCAGGGCAGGGCGCAGCCTGACTATGTTATGTCCGAGTGCGCCGGCAATTACGTAACCGTCACCGGTTGATCCCGTAGCAGGCCAGGATGACCCTCCGGCAGCCAGGATCACCGCTCCGGCAAGGAAATCACCCTTTTCCGTAGATACACCGGTTACCTTCCCGTCATCTACTTTTATTCCGGTGACTCTGACTTCTTTTTTGAGCTGCACCCTGTTAACCTGCAAATATTTCCTGAAAACAGCCACAATATCGCGGGCATCGTCAGATTGGGGGAAAATACGCCCTCCTCTCTCTGTTTTGGTCTCAACGCCATACATTTTCAGCCAGGCCAGCAGGTCATCCCTGAAGTATTTGCTGAAAGCGCTGTAGAGAAAACGCCCGTTGGGACCGTACGCTAAAATAAAGTCATCCAGTTCCCGGGCATTGGTAAGATTACAGCGGGTCTTGC
>CAYLVC010000292.1:0-4252 GCA_964387005.1 uncultured Dehalococcoidales bacterium
TACCGGGACGCTGCCCGGGGTTAAACCCGCAGCGGTGATAGAATCCGCCACCAGGCTTGCGGCAGGCAGGCCGTCATACACTGGGTCTCCGGAGGTTGCCGGTCCGGCGCCGGTTTTGCAGGCCGATGGCAGAAGCATGGCCAGCAGAATAAGCGATGATATTAAAACTACTGCGATTGGCGTACTGAGAATTCTTTTCATTGTCACATTCCTCGTTTTAGCGTGATTGTTTTACCGGCGCTGTTTTCCAGCGACCAGCAGACTAAAAACCTGGTACCCTGAACAAATTTCACTATATTATAAACCGTCTGGTATTCGTTTTCTATCAGCTTTGAGTTGCTGAAATAATGGTATTTGCCATTCAGGGAGAAAACACAGACCGCATGGCTGTAACGGGCAGGACGGACCACCACGGACAACAGACGGCCCTGAATGCCTGTTTGTTTCAACAGCTCCATGACCAGCACGGCCATATCTTCACAGTCACCCTGCTTTTTCCCCCAGGTGAGTTCGGGGTCCCGGATCCAGTCACCCAGGCTGTCAGGGGTCCACCGGATTTGCGCAAGCACTGCCTCGATATCCCTGAGGGTAGCGACTGCGGGCAGGCGCCGGCGCTTACCCGGGTAAAACCGGTTGATCAGCCGGGACCAGGGACGGCGGAGGAAACGCAGCCATAGACAGGCGGCCAGGCTAACCACAATTGCACCTGTAATGCTCCCGCCAGATGCCGTCGGACTTCCACTCCAGGCAGAGGATGTCATCAACGGAATTCAATACGAAATCCGCAGGGAGCAGGAGAGCGGCGGACTTTTTTACGGTAACCGTACCCGCTCCGGTCTTGCGGAGCAGGAGCATCTTGCCGGAAAAGGTGACCCCGGCTGTGATGGCGGTCAAATCATCATCCGCGCCGCCTTCACCGGCTGCGGCCACATTGGCGAAAACACCGTCCGGCAGCGCCGGGGCAATAACACCCGAGGCGATGGTCAATGACTGGACGGCATCTACGGCGGCGGACCCGCCGCTGAGGGTTATCCCGCCGGCCACCACTTTGTAGGGACGGCCGTTAGTATCAAAGAGCTCGGTGCCGTCCGCATTGTCCAGGACGATTACCGGGCGGCCTTTAGAATCAAAAAGATCAGTGGACATTTTGTACCTCCGAATTTCTAGTTTCAAATGAGATCCTCACGTCGAGATGCGCTCTCCTCAGGACGGTCACTGAGATAAGGAGAGTGGCCGGTTTCGAGTTACGGGTTACGGGTTTACGGCCAGGCCTATGGACTTGAGTTTATTGACGATGTCCGCAATGAGCTTGACATCAATCAGGGCCAGGGAGACAGGCACCGCCGCCTGGAGGCTGGCTTCAGCCATGCCCGCGATGCCCAGCACAAAATAGCTGCCGAACATCACCAGGACAGAGGTATTGAGGAAGTCGGCGATTTTGGACCAGGCGAACTGCCGGTTCCTGACTGCCAGGCCGATACCCAGCAGGGTATCCGCCGCAATCAAGACGATGATGGTGAGGAGCTTCCAGCCTCCGACCAGACCGAGATATTGATAAACCAGGTTTTCCATTGACTACCTCCAGGTTAATATTCACCACTAACGATAATCAATAACCAATATTTCAAGAGACAAAAACCAAACAATAACCAATAACCAATTCCCAATTCCCAATCAGACTCCCTTTGCTTCACGGGGGCTGTAGCGGCCGGCAGCCTCTACCAGCAGGGCCAGGCTCATGAGGTAATCGTCGTGACCATCCGATGGGTCTACATAGAAATTCATTGTCCGGCTTTCTCTGTAGTGGCTTTTGGCGTGTTCCATCTGGCGCCAGAACTCCTTATATTCGGCAGAGTTATCAGCCGCGTACATTTTCAGGGCTCCGGAGTTAACGGCAGCCAGGAAATTAAAGCCCAGCTCCGATTTAGACTGAGCCGTAAAAGTGAAGGGTACGATCCGGGACCCCAGGGCATCTTTGAGAAAAGAGGCTACCGGCTGGCCGATGCCGGTGGCGTCGACCACTACAGAACGGCAGCGCCAGACGTTCTTGATCAGGTCAATGAGCTGGGGATAAAGCTCCGGATGCCTGCGGCCGGTCCAGGAATAGTGTTCGACGATTCGCACAATTGGGGAAGGCACGGCATGCCGTACCCCTGCTACTTCTATTTCCCCGACGGTCATAACGGTAGAATCCTGGCGCGGCTTAACGGCCTTCAGGTAATCGTCTTCGCCAGCTTCGGCCTCACCGGCCAGATCGATGCCGGCGAAGTAGAGCTTGCCCTGCTCCGTGCTCCAGCGCCGGGAATGGATGCCCTGGAGCTGGGCTTTCTGCAATGCTGAAAGGAAGCCTCCTCCACCATGGATGGGCAGCAGGCGGTACTGGGTGAGGAAGAGGGGATGGTCCTCACCCAGCCGGGCGCGTTCGCCTTCGACGTAGGACAGGTAGTCCGGATTGTACCTGGCCACTTCCTGCCAGTCGTAACGGAAATGCCTTTTTATGCCGTCCCGGCGCTCCATCTCCAGGTTATTCTGCCTGGTTTTCTCCAGAAGAGTGCTGTCGTCCCAGGTGGTGCCGTAGAGGACGCTGGTGACGTTGGTGGTGGAGCCCATGGGCTTGAACTCCTTGGTGTATTTGTCCTCATTGACGTCCTGGGCTTCATCCACCTCCAGGAGCAGATGAGCGGTGTTGCCGACCACATTGGCGGACTCATCGGCTGAAAGAAAAATGGCCCGGGCCTCACCCAGACGGATGATATAGCCCATTTCCGGCGTCCACAGGCCGTCAAGCCCGGCCATGTTGAGTTTTTCTTTCAGCCTGAGCATCGAGGTAATAGTCTGGGGTTTGAAGGTGGGGGAGCATTTAACCAGGTTTTTGTTTTCGTGGGCATGGAGAGCCAGGAGCAGCAGCTCGATCTGAGCGGAGAGCTCGTTTTTACCGCCCTGGCGGGCGATCTCCACGGAGAAAGTGAGACCTTTGTGCTCCCGGACGCTGTCCATAATGGCCAGGCCGGCCTCGGTCTGATAGGGTCTGAGATGTTTAAAAACTTCATTCATCGAAGATGACATCATAGCTTTTTTGAAAGCACCGCCACACCCAGGGGAACGCCGATATCCCGGATGATATTATGGATGGCTTCTCCCAGCTTCTTCTCCTGTTTCTTATTCATGCTGTAACGGATCTTGACCAGTTTGGCCAGCATATTGGTGACTTCCAGGATGAGCTTGATATTCTCCGGGTCATTTTCAATAATAGTCAAAATTTTAACCCGGAGAAGGGTGATCTCATCATCAATGCCGTCGATGCCGGAGGCGGACTGAAAATCCAGTTGCTCAGCTTTATCCAGGACCTTGTTATAAAAGCAGTTTTTGTCAGTGAAGGACGGACTGGCCTGAGAGGACTTCTTCACGAGTTTCAATTCTTTGGATTTTTTGGCATCCGGCATTTAACTCTCCAGCGGTTAAGATTTGCAGGGCAGACAGAACGAGCGCATGAGCCGCCAGATCAAAGCGCCGTTTCTTGATGGCTGATTTCATTACATGCATCGTGACTCCTTCGTTATTCTATAGATCCTCACGCTTCGCTCAGGACGACCACGGTAATAGGGAGTGTGGTCGGTTTCGAGTTCTGAGTACCCCATCCCTTTCTCCTAACTCATTACTCTTCTCAGGCGGTGGTAACAGCCCTGGCCATGGCGCAAAACTGGACCGTAGTGGCTGACAGGAAATAACCGACAATAGTGTTGCAATCGCCGCTGGTGGTCGGCGCCGTATCGGTCACCTTGCCGTAATCGGAGCCCTCGGCGACATAGACAGGATTACCCGATGTGGCGCCTGAATAACCCCCGATCACCGCGTCCGGAGAGACGGGGATCTCTTCCCCGATGGCGCCGTCCTTCAGGGCCACAAGACGCCCCTGGATAGCGGTGCCGACGGTGGCCAGGGCGCGTTTCCAGCCGGACGAATAACCCAGGATATCACCGGCCTTGCAGGCCTCGGCCAGCGTCACTTTGCCTGGTTCCGGGCTCCTGCCGGAAGCTACAATAATTCTACCTGTTCCAGGATCACTGAATGCCATTTTCTTTTTCCTCCTTGTTTAATAGTTACGAGTTCACCCTCATCTTCTTATTCTTCTCCAGCACCCAGGGGGTACCCGCTATCCGATTCGCTGCGGCGAGTTAAGGTATGGGAGAAGAAAGTGGGAGAGAAGGAAACTTGAAACTTCTCCTTTACCCTAAAACTCATTACTCATCAC
>CAYLVC010000293.1:0-4245 GCA_964387005.1 uncultured Dehalococcoidales bacterium
GGAATCATTTCGTCCCACAGGGCGTTCAGCATCAGCAGCGGACGGCCTTTGAGATAGCCTGAATAAGTCAGGGGATCCGTCAGGTAGGCGTTTTTGGCTGCTGGCACACGGTCAAATCCTTTCTGATGCACTTCCGCAAGGTAAGCGTAATAGGTTTTCAGATTGCTTTCGTATTCCGCCTTGCTGATCCGGTACTGCCAGCGCAGAAGGGTGCTGTGCCTGGTCATTTTCTCCGAGTTACCACCGGAAACAATAAACACGCCCGCTTTAAGACGCCGGTCAACGGCCATGGCGATAGATGAAATAATGCCGCCGAAACTGATGCCGACAACGGAGATGTTCGACCGGTCGATTTCCGCTTGACGTCCGGCCCAATCCACCACCTGTTGAATATCGACCACGGAGATCCGGTAGCTTTCAAACCATTCTTCGGCAGAAAGAGAGGGATATTTGTCCCTGATCACAGCGGGGGCGCGCTGACCGTTAAAAACCAGGAAAAGAATAAAACTGGCGATGCCTTTTTTAGCCAGGGTGCGGGCAATCATGCGGCAGGGAAGCAGGCTGCTGTTTCCCATCCCGTGCACCAATACCACCAGGGGAGCAATTTTGCGGTCTGAGGGAAAAATGTATTCTCCCATTACCCCGACATTACCAAGATGGGGTGTGCTGACAGCACTGGGGAAGGCAACGGTATATGACTTCCAGCCGCTTTTTTCTTCTTTCAAGCAACAGTTAACGCCGTCAAGCTGAGGCGTGTATAAATATGGATTGCTCATATGCCCGGTGAGATACAGCCCTCCAGAGATTCTTCCCTATTATAACATAGTATATAAACTGATTATCCTCTATAATAATACTAAATATTGCCGGGAAGCTGAACTTCAAGAAGCGTTCCGGCAGTCAAAATAAAAAGGACACAACAACCCCATAAACAGGAAAAGGCGGTGAACGGAAGGATGAAAGCTCTGGTTTTAACCGGCGGTAAAGGCACCCGCCTGAGACCGCTGACCAATACCATCGCCAAACATGTAATACCCGTAGGCAACAAACCCATAATATGCTACGTGATGGAACAAATCCGGGAGGCGGGTATTACGGATATCGGTGTGGTGATTTCACCCGAGACCGGGGCAGATATCCAGGGTGTACTGGCGGACGGGGCCAGGTGGGGAGCCACAATAACCTATATTACGCAAAAGCCCGCACTGGGACTGGCGCATGCGGTCAAGGTCTCGGAGGAGTTCCTGGGTGATTCGGACTTTCTTCTTTTCCTGGGAGACAACCTGATTGAAGACGGGGTAAAAGACCTGGTAGCTGAATACACAGCCGGGGAAGCCGATGCCCTGATAGTACTGAAAGAGGTTGAGGACCCCCGTGCCTTTGGAGTGGCCGTACTGGATGAAACAGGCCGGGTCAGTAAACTGGTGGAGAAACCCCGTGAGCCGCTCAGCAATCTGGCGATGGTAGGGGCTTACGTTTTCAACCGTACCATACACGATGCCATAAATCAGCTGAAACCCTCAAAACGGGGTGAATACGAGATAACTGATGCAATCCAGCTTTTGCTGGATTCGGGGAAGGAAGTTAAAAGTCATATCCTGAGGGGATGGTGGCTGGACACGGGCAAGAAAGACGACCTGCTGGAAGCCAATCACAGGGTGCTGGACGAATATCTTCAGCCGGCGGTCCGGGGTGAAGTGGACAGCAGCAGCAGCATTACAGGAAAGGTAGAGATATCAAGCGGGTGCAGGATTGAAAACAGCCGGATTATCGGGCCTGCTTCGATTGCTTCAGGCTGCATTATTACCGGTTCCACCATAGGGCCTTATACCAGCCTGGGTGAAGATAGCGTGATTATAAACTCCAATGTAAAAAACTCGATCACTCTGGAAAAAGTACGCATTGTTAATGTGCGCCGCCTGGCAAACAGTGTTATCGGCCGAAATGTAGAGATAGAGCAGCCAGAACAGCAGGACAAAGCCACCAGCCTTTTCCTGGGGGACCATGCGCGGATCGAGTTTTAATTGAAAACAAAATACGGCAAATGAGAGGTAACATATAAATGTCATTGGAAATAGTTCCAACCGGTCCCGCTATTGCCTATTTCTCCATGGAGATAGGGATAGAATCCGGCATGGCAACCTACAGCGGAGGGCTGGGAGTACTGGCCGGTGATACTCTCCGGGCAGCAGCCGATATGGGTCTGGCTATAGCCGGTTTTACGCTGTTGAACCGCAAAGGCTATTTTTCACAACACCTGGACGCCGACGGCAACCAGACCGAAAGCCCGGCAGAATGGGAACCTGAAAAATTCCTGACCCCTCTGGAGACACCTGTTTCGGTGCAGATCGAAGGCCACCCGGTATATATACGTCCCTGGCGCTATATTCTGACAGGCGCTTTCGGATACAAGGTAGCGGTCTATTTCCTGGATACGGACCTGCCCGAGAACAGCCCATTTGAACGTACTCTGACCGATTATCTGTACGGAGGGGACAGTCATTACCGTTTTTGCCAGGAAATAGTGCTGGGAATGGGCGGCATAGCCGTTCTGCGGTCGTTGGGGTATTATGAACTAAAAGCCTACCATATGAATGAAGGGCATTCGGCACTGCTGATCCTCTCTTTGCTGGAAGAGCAGATGGCCAAACTGAACGTCTGTACAGTGACCAGGGAATGTGCCGAGGATGTACGGCTGCGGTGCGTGTTCACAACTCACACACCCGTAGCGGCAGCCATCGATCAATTTCCGGCTGATATGGTGCGGCAGGTACTGGGCGAAGAACATTTGAATAACCTGAAGTCGGCGTCCTGTATGAACGACGACACGCTCAACATGACCTATCTGGGACTTTGTTATTCTCACTATATCAACGGTGTATCGATGCGCCACGAAGAGATATCACAGGGGATGTTCCCCAACTACCCCATCAACTCGATTACCAACGGAGTTCATGCGGCCACCTGGGCATCTGAGCCCTTTTGCCGGCTTTATGATGAGACAATACCGGAGTGGCGCAAAGATAACCTGTATCTGCGTTATATTACCGCTGTACCGGAGGAAAAAATTCAGCAGACTCATGCCCAGGCCAAACAGGACCTGATACAGGTAGTTGAAAAGAAAACCGGCATACGGCTGGACAAGACAACCATGACACTGGGGTTCGCCCGCCGGACAACAGGATACAAGCGGGCAGGACTTCTCTTTTCAGACATTCAGCGGTTACGCCAGATAACCAGGGAAGTCGGTCCTCTTCAGCTCATTTTTGCAGGCAAAGCCCATCCCAGGGATGTAAGTGGAAAAGACATAATCCGCAGCATATATAAAGCAGCTGATGAGCTAAAGGATGATATAAAGGTAGTCTACCTGGAAGAATACAACATGGAGCTGGCCAAATATATTTGCTCCGGGGTAGACCTGTGGCTGAACACACCCAAGAAACCTGAAGAAGCTTCAGGCACCAGCGGAATGAAGGCTGCTCTGAACGGCGTACCCAGCTTCAGTGTTCTTGACGGATGGTGGGTGGAAGGACATGTTGAAGGAGTCACCGGCTGGTCAATCGGGGATGAGTGGAAAACTGAAAGCGATCCGGCCCAGGAAATCGCCTCTTTGTATAACAAGCTTGAGTTTGTCATCATGCCGCTGTTCTACGGGCGTCCCCTGGCTTACGCCTGGATCATGAGAAATGCCATTTCTCTCAACGGCTCGTTTTACAACTCTCAGCGAATGCTCAGCCAGTACGCCAAAAACGCTTACTTAATCAATGGCAATGCGAGGTAAAGCCAGGAATTTCCTCTTCCTCCAAATCACGCAGCGTGATTTTTCACCGGCGAGCGATTGTATGTGCCCATTTTCTCGTATAAGATGAAAGTAGAGAGGGACAGGATCGATCGAAAGGAGTGTGGGGATATGGTCACGGCAAATGATTTGAAGGGCTTTAATCTGTTTTCCGGTCTGGATGAAGCCGATATGGCGAGGATAGCTTTGCTTTGTACCAGGCATACATTTCCGGCCAATACGGTGATTTTCGACCCGAATACCAGCGCTGAAGATATATATTTGCTTGAAGGCGGCAATGATGTTGTGCAGATAGAAATCCCGGTGCAGGAGCACGACCTGAAGATAGTAATACATACACTGCACAAGGGCGAAGTCTTCGGCTGGGCGGCGCTCGGGCCTCCTCATTCCAGGACTGCCACAGCCAGATGCCTGGAACAGGCCCGTGTAATCACAATCAAAGGGAA
>CAYLVC010000294.1:0-4229 GCA_964387005.1 uncultured Dehalococcoidales bacterium
AGGCGGTCAAGCTCGCGAAAGGTAGCCAGCAAAGCCTGCTGGAGCTTCGGGTGTCTGGCGATTTCTCCCAGGGGTTTCTGTCCGGACATTTTCGCGGCGATGTTCTGAATGGCGGCAAATTCAAATATCCGGGGCAGCGGTGATTTTCCCCTGGTCGCCAGAAGAGGCGATCCGATGTATTCAGCCAGGCGTGGGAGAACCATAAAGCGCACGTTTATCAGCCCTTTTTTCAGGCTTAAGGTATGTCTGAGCGAAATTCCCGCGTATTGGGAGGGTACGACTACAGTCACCGGAGCGATCAGGTCTTCACGTTTGGCTCTGGTTATGAGTTCCTCAAGCCTTTCTTCTGCAGGAGCCCCGCATTGTTCAACATACAAACGCTTTTCGATGTCAGGCCTCCGCTGGTTTTCTTTTTTTGTTTAACTCTGCTTAAAAGCCATTGTATATGAGCTAACCCGGCAAAACAATAGCTTAGACCAGAATTCATAACAGATTTTTAGTGGTTTTGCCTCTCATACAGAACACCTAACAATTCCCACCTTCCATCCTGCCTTGATAGTTTTTGCTGTTATTTTTTTCTCTAAACCTTGGGGGAGGATTACATATTTATTAACTATTATGCAGGTAATAATAAAGAAGGGGACCAGCGGCTTTCGGAAAACATTAATCACTAAATTCTTTCGATGTCATAAGATGAGTTGTTGTGACTTTTCTCCGGGATAACAAACCAAGCTTTTGTGACCCAATAAAATGTCTGATTGTTGAATCAGAATCTACAATCTTATTACTTTTGCCAAAATATCGGGACGTCTGCAAGACTTAAGGATGAAGAACTTCTCTTTCCAACTGAAAATAATATAAAATGAATAGGAGCAACCTAACAATTGGCCGTTCTTAAATTCCACATCACTACTTGCTAAATTAACACCAATAGGCGCGAGTTTCATACAACAACGCCGAATCGGAATCCATCGTCGTCTCAGTACTTAATTTGCTTATTCGGTGTATAATTATGCAATTTGACCCTCATGCTTCTCACTTTTTAGAATGGCGCTAATTCGTAAAATTACATGGAGAATAAACACCGGTGCGAAAACTGCTTAAAGACACGATTTTTGAAGTTATTATGGCAATCGCTCCATTGATCATTGTTGTGATTACCCTGCAATTTACATTTGTTAGAGCTTCAGCCGGTGTATTTGTTTAGTTTTTAGTTGGTACCGTATTGGTAATCGCAGGTATGATCTTCTTTTTGATCGGCATCGAGGTTGGTATTTTACCGGCAGGAAGAACTGTTGGATCTGGATTGATCGAGAAGCGTTCTCTGTGGCTGATCATAGCTGTCGCATTTCTCATAGGTTTTTCGACTACCATCGCGGAGCCGGATGTCCTGGTCCTATCCAGGCAAGCCGATTTAATCAGCGAGGTGACTCTACCTGAAGGCAGTCTCGTGTATATCATAGGTATTGGTTTGGCCTTCTTCGTGATAATGGCAATTATGCGCATTATCCTGGGATTTCGGATTGCCTATCTGCTAACCGCTAGTTATCTAATCATTATCCTCCTCTCGTTTTTCACGCCTCCTGAGTTTATTTCGCTGGCATTTGATGCAGGCAGTGTTACGACTGGGGCATTAACCGCCCCAATAGTGATAGCCCTGGGGATTGGGCTTAGTTCGGTCATGGCAGGCCGGTCGGCGATATCAGACGGTTTTGGTCTGCTTGGGCTGGCTTCGATCGGGCCGATTATTGCAGTTATGATTATGGGGATGATAGTACATTGAGCGGAATCGATATTTTTTACAGTATAATGAGTACCGCGCGGGGTGTGGTAGAAGCGGTGCTGCCTCTTCTAGCTATTCTGGCCGTATTTCAGATTTTATTCCTAAGATTGCCCATAAGCTATGTTACCAACCTCCTTAAAGGTACTCTGATATCTGCTGGAGGGCTGTTCCTATTTTTATTGGGAGTACAAATTGGATTTCTGCCTTATGGCAAAGCTATCGGAGAGGCTCTGGGGAATTTTGATTACAAGTGGCTGGTGATTCCATTCGGATTCTTGCTCGGTTTTATCACCACCTGGAGCGAACCGGCAGTACGAATCTTATGCGATCAGGTTGAAAAAGCTTCCACCGGGTCTATTCATAAAATGACTGTTCTTATTGCAATTTGTATTGGAGTGGCTATTATTGTAGCGCTGGGCATGGTCAGAGTTGTCTATCATATACCTCTCTTGTACATCTTGATTCCCGGATACACACTTGCTATAGTAATGGTCTGGTTCACCAGGAAAGAGTTTGCCGGTTTTGCCTTTGATGCTGGAGGCGTAGCAACGGGACCGATGGCGAATACATTCCTGCTGGGACTTGGGTTAGGCTTAGCATCGGCTGCTGGTGGCGAAAACATGGCTGTCTACGGTTTAGGTTTAGTAGCGTTGATAGCTCTGGCACCCATTATTTCGGTCATGGCGCTTGGCTTTATTATACGGATCAGAAATAGGTATAGGGGGTGATACCATGATAAAGGTATCTCTGATTATTACTATTGTAAGAAAGGGATGGGGTGATAAGGTTCTGGAGGCTTCGATAAAGGCTGGAGCTGAAGGAGGAACAATTTTGATGGGACGTGGAGTAGGCGTGCACGAACAGCAGAAAATACTGGGTATTCCTATTGAACCCGAAAAGGATATTGTTTTGTCTGTTGTTTATCCTGATAAGAGTGAGGCGATACTCCAGGAGATTGTTCAATGTTGTGATTTAGAAAAACCCGGGGCGGGAATAGCCTTCGTTGTGCCAATAGAAAGAGTGGTGGGGGTGTCTCACCTGCTTGGTAAGAGCGTTGGAGAGATGAATGAATAATCCTTTAGTTGCGGATGTGTACAAGCTGCATGGTAGCGCTGTAGTGGTATTGCCTGACGATTCTTCGCTGAACGATGCAATTGGTAGTCTGGTAAGAGAGTCTTCTTCACGGGGGATTTTCCTCGTTGATTCAAAACAAAGATACGTTGGTATGGTGACGAGAGTGAACCTCATCAGATGGGCGCATCTCAACCTAACAGGCGGGAAGGGGAGGCATGAAATACCCATCTCGAGTTTTTTTCGGGTCATAGATGCTCGTAACGCCAAAGACCTGGTGAATAAAGATCAAAGGACTTATTCTGTCAAAGAAACCGATACCCTCCAGGCCGCACTGGACAAAATGCTAGACTATGAAGAAGATATAATACCAGTGCTTGATAATGTGGGCAAAATACTGGGTGACTTAAGGCTATCCGAGGTGCTCTGGTGGATTCTGGCTTTCGGCCGGAAAACAAAACAAGAGTAAGGACAGCGAGCATAACATAACCTTGATTTTTATTGAGTTGGCTAAAAGTGTTGCCTTACTGTATTTAGCAAGACAATTGCCCGGCTGAATAGTGTTCCATAAAAGTTCAATTAAATACAGGGAGGAAAAGTTAAAGTGATTACCAAAATACTACAGCTACGGATGGCTCTGAGGTTGCCCTCAGGGGAGTGCAATATGCAGCCTATCTAGCGGCCAAATTGGATTGTAAAGTCACACTGATCCACGTGGTAGAATTGGCTGCAACCCCCATGTCAATTGCCGCCACCAGTGTAGAATCCCGCCGAAAATTGATAGAAGATCTGTCGGAAGCCGGACGTTCTATTATACGCCTCAGTCAAAAACCCCTGGCGGACGCTGGAATTGCGGCCAACTATGAAGTAATGGAAGGGCGTCATGCTGGGGTTATCTGCAAATATGCTATCGAAGGCAAATTCGACTTGATTATTGTTGGAAACCGAGGGAAAGGAAAGTTATCAAGAGCCTTATTAGGGAGCGTCAGTGACGAGGACGTAAGAGTTGCCCCTTGCCCTGTACTGGTGATCAGGTAGTTATTTTGGCCTGATACTGACCAACTCGATTGACTGGTTCAATTCAATCAATCATAAAAGGAAGCGACAATTATCATTCATCCAATTTGGTCTCCAAAACTTCCAACACATGAATTGAAGAAACAAGATACCAATTATCATAGGATTTACCAGCCAACCTAACATAGGTACCTGAAGGAGACAACTCCATAACTGTGGCAGACCTGATGTGCTCCAACCACAATCTCGTTTTACTATGTTCAGGAACCCATAGCACTTTTTTACCTACATATTCTTTCACCTTAATCCCCCTAGTTTTCCAGCTATTATCACTACCGCCAGTAGCAACATTATCCTT
>CAYLVC010000295.1:0-4227 GCA_964387005.1 uncultured Dehalococcoidales bacterium
CATCCGGGATATCTCCCTGTTTTTCATAGCTCTCCCGGGGACCGAATATCCACTCGTCGCTGCGTCTTAAGACTCTTGAAGGATCTTCCAGGTCAAGTAAAGCCAGGCCAAGCCTATAAATGGACCCAGCCGCTGTCGTCCGGACGCCGTGGTAGAGAATCAGCCAGCCGTCCTGGGTTTCAAGAGGGGGTGTGCAAAGCCCGACTTTACTGCCATCCCACCACGCTCCGCCCCGTGAATCGATAAGAATTTTATGGTCGCCCCAATATTTAAGATCGTTGGACGCCGATATCCAAGCGTGCGCCTCGTGTTCAATGGGGCGATGGATAAGAATCCATTTATTTCCGAATTTTTTAGGGAACAATGCAGCGTCTTTGTCCACCGGCGGCATAATAGTCCCCAATTTTTCAAAATTAACAAAATCTTTTGTCAGCGCCAAGCTTACTGTCGGGCCGGACCTGGAATATGCGGTATACACAACTGCATACTGGTCCATGTCCGCTATATACGTAATGCGCGGATCTTCGATCCCCCATTCTTCTTCTGAAAAATGAGGCTCGGATACAAGAGTCGGGGTCTTGTCAATGTTCCAGTTGCTTATGCCGTTTTCACTGACTGCTTTAGTCAGGTGCGAAAACCCTCTCCGGTCCTCAACACGCGCCAGTAAAAGGAATTTGCCCTCAAACATGGTCGCTGCCGGATTGAAAACCGTGTTGACCGGATAAGGCCAATCTTTCGCTGTGAGTATGGGATTGTTTGGGTGCCTTACAAATAATTCTTTAAAGATATTACCTTCCGCTTTTAGCTTTGTCTCAAAATGATTCATAGTTTAAATACTCCTTAGAGTTTTGTTACCTCAACGACACCTTGCCGCATCCGGGGCATCTGGAACATTTCACCTTTTGTCCCTTGGGTATCTTGAGAAAACCTTTGAATTTACATGACATGCATCTTACCGGTTTCTTCATCATTTATAAGTACCTCCTGTCTTGTTTACGAATACCAGCACTGCCACCTATATACACCCTGTCTGGCATCTGTCCGGCCTAGCAGTACCGCTGGCGCGAGTAGTTGAAAGATGTTTGCAGGTCATCTGTTAGACGCTTCAAAATTTGCTCATTACCACTATCCTTTACCCATCTCCCCAAGTCTTCGTAGGCCATTCCCCAGACATCGTCTCCGGAGATTACCCCCCGCACTGAATTGCCTTCGTCGCGCTCAAGCTTTTCCCACGGCCATAGTGGAGGTTGTTTAATATCAAACCGGGCAAATAATTTCCAGGTCTTCGTTTGGTCCTTATTGGAAAAACATAATCGATGCCTTGTCTCCCCATCCTGAATATGACACCAGTTTCTGGATGCTGAGAGCTTTCCAGCTTTGTATCCTCGCTTCCTTTTGAGCGTAATCCCTCTGTTTAGCAGTATGGTGAAAAGCTTATTAAGAGAATTATCTATATATTCCATAGCATCCTATGACCTCCTCTCGAATAACTGGGAATATGGCCGCATATCTATCACAATTCCTCGAAGCGACTCCTATCCCAGATAATCCTTTAATATCCGCCTCCGGGTAGGATGGCGTAATCTGGAAATTGCCTTAGCTTCAATCTGACGCACTCGTTCCCTCGTCAGATGCAACTCTCTCCCTACCTCCTCTAATGTGCGGCTTCGTCCGTCTTCCAAACCGAATCTAAGCCAGATTACACGCTGTTGCCGGTGGGTAAGGGTGGATAAGACCTCCTGGACACTATCCTTTAATAGCTGCTTTACGGCAGCATCCGCCGGCGGCAAAATATTATCGTCCTCAATCAAATCACCGAGATGTCTCTCTTCGTCTGCGTCTATGGGTGATTCCAGGGATATGGGAAACTTAGAAAATATCAATATTTCACTGATTACTTCTGGGGTCATGCCCAGTTCCTGACCTATTTCCCTGGGAGAAGGCTCCCGGCCGAATTCCTGAGCTAAGCGTTGACTAACTTTCAGTAACCTGTTGATAGTCGAGCCTATATGAGCAGGGATACGAATAGTTCTTCCCTGGATAGATATAGCCCGGGTGATTGCCTGGCGTATCCACCATGTGGCGTAAGTGCTGAATTTATAGCCCTGATGGTAATCAAATTTATCTACCGCCTTCATCAGACCGATGTTTCCCTCCTGAATAAGGTCAAGCAGTGGCATACCCTGCGAAATATATTTACCGGCTATACTTACTACCAAACGTAAATTAGCTTCAATAAGTCTTATCCGGGCTTCCTCTGCATCGCGCTTAATCACATCCAGATGTGCTCTAATTCGTGGCTCACAGGCTCCGCTAATATGCGTTAAATCGCCATTTGCCACTAGATTTTTGTTATTATCAACGCCAAGGCTGTTAATGATGATGTCCATAACTTCCGTCGGTAAAAGGTTTACAGCCACTAGCAGGGTAGTCAGATTATGTTCGATCTCAGACAAAGGTCTGCCTGTTTCCTCAGCGATTGCCTGCTTCAATTTTTGTCTCTCTGTAGAGTCAATGTTATCCATATCCAACAATTTGGCTGTTAAAATACTATCTACTGAATAGACAGCAGGAGCCGTCTTGAGTTTCTGCCTGAGAATATCGACGAGGCTGGTGTATTCTTTCATGTCTTTTAATAGAGTCACCACGAACCCTGTTGTTGGTATAGGATAACCATATTTTTGTAACCAGTTTCGTTCAATTTCGTTTACGCGTTCCCCCCGCTCAATTTTTTGGGCGAGAATCTTCTCATCAGCGGCGGTTAACAGTTCTCTTGCACAGATTTCCTTGATATACATACCTATCAAGTCGCCTGCCGTGACTTCTTTATATGATAATCTCGTTCCGAATTTAACCAACGTATCACCCCGCCTAATGCTTTCGGGAGTATATATTCGTTCCGCCGTTAAGGATTACTAAACTCATACCAAAGTGGTAACTCCATTGGCAGTTAAGGCAATGGCATTGTCAGTCGTTTTCGCTATTTGATCTGCTTCAGCTTGTAAAACTGTTCGACAACGCTGCTTAACCTCAGCCGTACGTTCACATAATCCGGAGAAGAAGCGGCCTACCTTTTCACGGACTTTAGCTTTGGTACCTAAGCAGAGATTGGCTGTTACTTCTTCGCGTGCCCAATCCCAGATCGCTTCATCCGCATTGAAATCCGGGCTATATCCCGGCAATGGCACCAATTGCAAATTGAGTCCCGGCGTCTTCAGATAGTCTCGGAGGGCTTCCCCATGGTGAGCCGGTCCATTATCCCAGATCACTATCAGCGGCTGATTATATTGACTGCGTAACTGTTGCAGAAAAGCCGCTGAGGTTTCGGCAGTACTATTGGCAGTAATCTCCATCACTTCCACTTCTGCAGTTTCCAAACAGACTGCCGAATAATAAGTGACCTTCTCACTCAAGGGAGGACTGGTCGAGTCCACCAGGGCCGGCTCTCCTCTCAGTACCCATTGGCCCCTCAGATCGGCATCGGCCCGGAAATGAGCTTCATCCACAAAGAAAATCTTACCCCCCTTGACCCGAGCTTCTGTCCGCAAAGCATTATAGAACTCAGTGAAGGCTTTCCGTTTCTCCGCATTAGCCTTGAGTAAACGTTTCTTGGGGCGCTTGAGGACAAAGCCCAGCCGGTGCAAATAATTCAGACAACTACTGCGACCCAGTATCAATCCGAAGCTCCGCTCAATAAACTCTCTCACTACTTTCCAATTCCAATTCGCCATTTCGATCCCGGTTTGGGAAGGTGTGGCCTGCACGCTTGTCTTTAGTTGATCTTGCTGGGTATCGTTGAGGACGGGGGGGAACCTCCGGTATGTTCAAAGGCTAGGCCCTGGGGTCCTTCTCGATCCAACCAACTCACCCATTCTCCTATAGTATGCTTATCCCTCTCTAAGGCCTCAGCCACCTCGGTCTGAGTCCAACCTCGGGCGATTAACCAGATGGCAAGCCAGCGTTCCCGTTCACGATCTGTCGCTGCTCGATACATTCTCTGGCGTACCGTTCGCAAATCCAGATGGTAATCTTTGAGCATATCCACAACTTCTCTCACCGCATTCCCTCCTATCTCTCAGATACTTGATTGTATCATAGGCCCTTTGCGGTTGCCGTCGTGGTTTTAGTTTAGAAAGCTGATTGCTCGCGACTTAACAGAGCACTACCGCGGCGTATATCGCAAATCCCGCAATGCTTAATAAGACGACGAGCCCAACAATAGATGCC
>CAYLVC010000296.1:0-2164 GCA_964387005.1 uncultured Dehalococcoidales bacterium
GCATCCGGGTGAGACACCCAAGGCTTAAGCCGCAGCCGATCATAACCGATAATAATAATAAAAAAATGTTCAGAGGGTTGCATCTCTGAACATTTTTTATTGATTGTTAAATAATTTGCCATGGCGACGGGATACCGCCTGCGAACGATGAAAATATTTTCACCTGTTCTTCCACTTTCCTCTTTGTCTTATTTTCGAAGGAATTTGATGGATACTATTCGATGGCAGATCGCATCGTTACCTCTGGAAGAAATCACGTACCACGTCGAATTCACCCGGCAGCAACCCCAGGACGAACGGGAAACGTTCCACCAGAAGCGAGGCGAAGAAAGAATCGCTGATAACGCTGTTTTCACCCAGGAATTTCACCCATATAGCCAGTATGGCTCCCAGGAAAATGGCCCCGATGAAAAACCCCAGGATTCCTCCTCCCAGGCGGTTGATGCAGCCCAGCATCATGGCTGATACTATTTTCGTAATAATGGCTCCCAGCACAGCGGCGATGACGATAACAATAATGAATATTATGGCAAAAGCCACTATATTGGCAGCTTTTTCATTGGAGATGAAAGAAAGAGCGTTTGCCAGGCCGGGATAAAGCCGGCCCGCCAGTACCACGCCTATAATCAGCCCGGCCAGCGAAAAGACGGACTTGATTAGCCCTGCGGCGATTCCGCCGACAACGGAAACTATCAGGAATATGAGCAGTATAATGTCAAGCCAGTTCATAACATCTCTATTCTATAACAATATTATCCAAAATTCTACAATACTAAAAAAACAAATTTGTTTTCTCCTGTATTGTTCTACCCGGGAATATCTGATATAAATACCCTGAAAATAGCATCGCTGCATATACCTTCCTTTTGCTCAAAGATGCAATTTAGAGTACTATACGAGAAAGAAAACGTAATCAAGACAACCTCAGCATTTTTAAACAGGTGGTGGAAAAGTGCCAGTCCTCTCAAACGTATTCTTTGACCTGGATGGGACCTTGATAGACCCCGGGGAGGGTATTTCAAAATGCATCCGCTATTCTCTAACGCAAATGGGACTATCCTAGCCGGACGATTTTACGCCTGAGGAATACATAGGCCCTCCTTTGCGTTCAACCTTCGCCAGGCTGCTTGGCTCAGGAGATAAGTCCTTAATCGAAAAAGCGATGAGTCTATACCGTGAAAGATTTTCCGAGACAGGTATTTATGAAAACTCTCTTTATCCGGGGATTAAGGACTTGTTGTCTGATTTGAACCGGAATTCATTCGAGCTTTTCGTAGTAACCACCAAGCCTACAGTGTACGCCAAAAGAATTATCGATCATTATTCCCTTACTGCCTGGTTCAGCGGTATCTTCGGTACGGAACTGGACGGCCGTTTTGACGATAAAGCAGAGCTTGTTGCTTTTGTACTCAGCCAAAAAAAACTAAATTCAGCGGAGACGGTTATGGTTGGCGACAAAGCTGTTGACATTGCTGCAGGGAAGATGAATAAAACAAAAACAGTTGGTGTCACTTATGGTTACGGCAGCAAAGGGGAGATCATCAATGCAGCCCCCGATTATTTTTGTAACAGCCCGGCTGAAATTCGAATGTTAATCAGCAACTTCAGGAATTAAGGAGGAAAAAGGAATGGAAATCACTATTCCGGCCAGTCTCGAACCCATAAGATTTGACACTGAGCGGGCTGCCCTTATCGTGGTGGACATGCAAAATGCCTTCTGTTCAAAGGGAGGATTGTTTGATGTCGAAGGAAAGCTGAACGAAACCAGGGTCCGGCCTGTGGTGGACAGTCTGAAACAGGTGATCGGTACCGTTAGGAAGGCCGGTTTGAAAGTCGTTTACCTGAGAATGGGTTACCGTCCTGATCTGGCCGATGCCGGCGGTCCGCAATCACCCAATTACTGGAAAGAGGGGTCGCTGACTGCCGGATTGAAGCACCCGGAATTAAAGTACAAAGGTCTGATTGAAGGCAGCCGGGACTGGCAGATCATTGATGAACTTGCACCCGCCGCGCAGGATATTATTGTCAACAAAAACCGCTACAGCGGTTTTCCCAATACCCACCTGGATATAGTCCTGAGGACCCATAACCTGAAATACCTGCTCTTCAGCGGGCTGTTTACCAATGTTTGCGTTGAGTCCACTATCAGGGATGCCTATTTTCA
>CAYLVC010000296.1:2264-4183 GCA_964387005.1 uncultured Dehalococcoidales bacterium
CCCGCACCCATGAGTGTCTGAAGCACCAGTTTTTGCGCTTCTTCTTCGTTAAAACCCAGTTTGACTGCGGCAGCCGTCAATGATTCCACGAAAAGAAAAACATAGGCCGGTCCGCTGCCGCTGACGGCGGTAGCCATGTCCAGGTATTTCTCTTCATCCACAAATATCTCCTGGCCCATTACGCCCAGTATGGTGGCTGCCGACTGCTTTTGTTTGTCGCTTACCTGCGGTGTAGCTGTCCAGACGGTAATTCCCTGGCCGATCTGGGCCGGGGTGTTGGGCATGGAACGCACGATGCACCTGTGTCCCAGTGCAGCGCCGATGGCTTCGATGCTTTTTCCTGCCAAAATCGAGATAACCAGTTGGCCGGGTTTAAGCCGTCCTTTCAGGACCGCACCCACCTCTGCCAGTATCTGGGGCTTGACGGCCAGTATTATGATGTCCTTATTCTCAATTGCCGCCGGATTGTCATTCATGACCGCTGTACCGTATTTTTGCTGTAAATAAGCCCTGCGGGCTTCAGCGGTATCGCTGACCGCTATGTCGCACGCGGCTGCCAGCCGGTTTTTTATTACAGCTGAAAGGATGGCTTCCGCCATATTTCCCCCGCCGATGAAAGCTATTTTCATATTCATCTCCTCATTTCAATCTTCAACTGCCTTCCGGTATTTCTTATTTGGAAATAATTGTGTCAGGGCAAGATAATATTAACAATACCACCCTGCGGTGGTCAATGACACTGGCTTCCTGCGTATTTTAGCCCGATTGAAGCCTCAGGCTGTTCCCTGTATAATTGAAAAAATATTAATCTCATTTATTAAGGAGGATTGCACCATGACCGGCCCGCAGTTGATCAATATTATCGAAACGGAATGTCAGCCCGAAGACGCCGGGAAATTCAGCAAATGGTATAGTGAGGTGCACGTACCCATGCTGCTCAAATCCAAAGGGGTTTCCGGTGTGACCAGGTATCAAATATCCGTTGAACCGGGTAAGCTTCCTCGTTTTATCGCCATCTATAAATTTGCCAGTGAACAGGATATGGAGTCCTTCAAGAAAGACCCTCAGACAGGAATCGGCATTAAGGACTTCAACACCACCTGGGGAGGCAAGGTCAAACTGGTATCCAATACCACCGCCAGCCTGATCAAGGACTGGTAAATTGCCAGGTTGACCCCTCAGTTTTTTATCGTTAGGCACTCCCTGCCCCGTGATGCCTGTTGCTCATCTGGGCAGGGGGAGATGTTGATGTCCAATCCGAATTACCGGTCAGGCTAAATCAGTATTATTTTTTTCGGCATCACCTCTGCGTCTTGATTATAGCCGGTTTCTTCTTGATTGTTGTTTTATCTTTCTGTTGTTTCAGCCTGGCAAAGGGAATATAATGGGGCTGATTAAAAAATAACCGGTGTCAATATTGTTTTTTGGCGTTTGAGGCTGATACGTGGTAGTAGAACCAACCGGAAATCCTGAAAGTACCGAAAAGATCATTTTACGTGACAGGGCTGTCCGTCTTTTTAAATTCCTGCGGGAGATGGTCCAGCTCAAATCCAGAGTGCTTTTAGACCTGTCCGGGTATGAAGAAGTTATCTGGTTTCATCAAATTCCACCCTGCAAAGATTGTTTTACCATACTTAATCAAACAGGCGAAATCCAGGATGATGCTGCCTGGCTGGAAATTACACAGCCTCCGGAACCGGTAAAACCCGAATTCCCTCATTCCTGTTTGAAATGGCTTGAGAACAGAGCTCCCGGAGAAGATATTTATCTTGAGCCAACTCTGAAAGATGAAATAGCCGGTACTGAGAATATACCGCTGAATGATTCTTCCCCTGCGGTCATAGAGAAGAGAGAATTACTCTCAGATCACCCTGAGATATCAGAAGAATGGGATCTGTGGAAAAAGGAACAATGGGAAC
>CAYLVC010000297.1:0-4183 GCA_964387005.1 uncultured Dehalococcoidales bacterium
GGCAGCCAGAAGGAAGCCTGTTTCAGAAAAACGTACCGGGTACAGGCAAAAAACCACCGCAAGATAACCGCAGAAGATAGTGCGGCATTTCCTGGTCTCCAGAAAAATGCCGCACTTACCGGGTTTGACATCAGTCAGACAAAACAGATCCAGATACCAGTTGTCTTAAGACAGAAATCGAGCTATTTTCTTTTTTCCCTGACATCCGTTCCATCCTGCTATGTGATGCTTCACCACTGTCACGCAATTCTGAAATTCATTGATGAAGGTATGGGAATATCAGTATTTTGCCTTCATGAAAAACCAGCATTACATCTTTCTCCGGTGTTGTCCGGATGTTGTTGATCAGCAGGGTCAGATCGTCATCCGTCAGAACCGGCACACCGGTTTCTAATCCGGAGAATTGCATTACGGTGACTTTATAACCCAGTTTTTCTTCGATGCGGGAAATCAGGTACTGCGATTCCCGTCCGGCCAGGATTGCAACATTTTTTTGTCCGACAGCCATTTCAGAGCCAAGCCGCTGGTCGGTACGGGCAATCTGCCAGTGGTATGCCAGCAGGGGGGCAGCCACGATCAATGATTGTATGCTCCAGCTCATGTTTTTCAATACCTGAACATCAGCGTTACCGGCCAGTCCAGCGCTGAGCAGCTGATAAAAGATATTAACCAGATCCGCTGCCAGTGCGATAATTGAAGCACCAATGATTACGTAGAGATAAACGCGCCGCGATCTGGCTTTCCATTCCACTGCTCCACCCCTGGAAGAAAGCGTAATAACCTGGTTCCAGTAAAACCACCAGAGCGGAAAGGCTACAAGCAGAAGGGATAGAAACAGGCTGACCTGTTTTTGCCACCAGCCGGGATGTACAACAATTGAGGGTTGCAAACTGTTAATTAAAAGGTCCAACAGGACCCCTAAAAGGATCACCAGACCGGCAATCATTGTTCCCAGGCCGAGAAATGACATTATATAGAGGTGTACTCGCCTGGAAGATAAACGGCGTTCCTGTTGATACCCGGCTTCTTCTTGTGCCAGGGCCCGATGGTAAAGCCAGATTGAAGCGGCCACAATTATAGTGGGAATAACCCATCCCAGAAATTGAAAGTAGCCGCTGCCTGAATCAACCGCTCCAAATCCCCAGACCAGGCAATAATATATTCCCATAACCAGCGATACCAGTCCCGTGATTGAACTGCCGGTAATTGCCAGAAGGTATATGTAAACCTGACGTAAAATGGAATCATAGTCCCTGCCGGACATTCTGTACCAGTGAAAAGCCCAGAAGACTCCCCCCAGGATAATCCATGAGATGCTGCTTTGTACCTCCTCCGTCCAGAAAGATGCGGAAACCAGAGATTGTCCCCATACTGGCAGGACAAGCGCAGCGGCATGGACTATCTGGACGATACCTATCGATAGCTGTGCCAGCCCCCATCCCGAGGCAAAATAGACATACCAGCGCCTTAGAGTTCTGGCAACAGGGGAAGGTTGACCTTCGTTCTCGGATACTTTCCAGTAATAGAACCAGATAGCGGCTGTCACGATCAGAGTGGCCAGGCTGCCGGATGAAGGATGGAATTCAGGTGTTCCGGCCATTAACCAGGTGAAAACACTCTCGGCGGCAAAAAGTCCCATGAGCGAAGTGACTATCAGGATCAGTTTCAAGTATACCTGGCGCATTACTGAGCCGATCTCGGCCTGGTTATTCACCGTGTGCTTTTGTATGCTGCGCCAAAAAAAGAACCAGAGCGGACAGCCGATTACCAGCATTGCAACTCCCAGGCTCAATTGCTGTTGAATAAAGCCCGGCTGAACAATTGATGAAGGGCGTTCGAATGCCAGATCGAACAACAATGACAGCAGATATTGCGCGCCTGCGGCCATTATCCCCAGTGAAATCAGGTTTATCAGATAAAAGTAGACCCGCCTGATGCTGCTCATTTTCCTCCTCCCGCAGGACTAGTACAACCAGTACAGGTCAGCAGGAGCAGTGATAAGCCAGGTATTGTCTGTTTTTTTAAGGAAGAAGATAATGTTGTTGCTTCGAATTGGATTTCCAAAAGGTCCTCCTGAGGTAAAAACCTCCAGTATGATTTCTACGCTGGCTGTATCTCCCTGAACGGAAATCTTTCCCAGGTTTGCCTTCCATGTATTACTTGAGGCATTGCGGGCGGACATGGAAAAATATTCAAAAGAACCGGTAAAGTCTTTTGGGTCGGTAGCAGCAGAGGGCGGAGCCAGGTAGTTGTAGGCAGAGGTGAAGTCTTTAGATTGTATTGCCTGCAAGAACTGCTGGACCGTTCTTTCAGGGCTGTTTTCAGACAGGGGAGGGGCATTTTTCTGGCCGATGGACAGCGCCAGGACAACCGTGATAACTATCACGACGGTCAGTCCGATACCAAAACCAATTAAAAGACGACTGGAAGATTTCACCAGTTTCTCCTCTCCTGTAGGCGATATTAAATAGTGACAATAACATTATAACCAATAAAGTTAAACTAAAAAGTGGCGTCGGTTTTCACCTCTACAACCGCTGGAATCCCTTTGTACACCTGTTCCAGGGCTTTTTCGATTGCCGGGACAAGGTCAGAAGGTTCTTCAACAGTATTACCGTAAGCATGACAGGCCCGGGCGATGGCAGCGTAATCGGGAGGCGGTTTTATCTCAGTACCTACCCAGTTTGCTGTTTTCAGGGAATAGCTGGACTCTCCCAGCGCCATTTTCAGGGTCAGTTTGGGAGCGGTGTACTGCATGTTATTAAGGATAAGGCACAGGAAGGGTGCACGATAAGTGCTTGCAGCCCACAGTGCGGCCGTCGGGCAGCCAAAGACAAAGCTGCCATCACCTTCGACGGCAATAACAGTTTTTTGGGGATTGGCCAGCTTCGCTCCCAGAGCTGCTCCCAGTCCCCATCCCAGATTGGAACCTCCGCTCTGAAAATAGGTGCCCGGCCGGCTGCGTTTTAAATGGCGCAGCAGGGCGGCTGTATTGGTAACAGCTTCTCCCAGAACAATAGCATCAGGGCCGATTGCTTTGTTGATACAATGGCATATCCAATCGGGGGAAAGCGGTTTTTGGTTTTGTCTGGATTGACCCTCCAGATCCCATTTGGTACGCATTGACTGGTTGTCTTCCGAGATTTTTTTACAGCGGGTTGCAGCTGCTTTCTTTTGTTCGTCCGTGTATAAACTTGAGACCATATCATTCAGAGTGGGAAGGAACCTGGATGAATCGGCCCTGAGAAGAAGATCGGCAGGAAAACCCCACAGGGGATAATTCTCTTTCAGTGGATCGATGTCCATATGGATTATTTTGGCTTCAGGCCGAGGACGTGTTCGCGAGGGAATATAAGGGATGTCCTGGTCGATCACCAGGATTACGTCGGCTTCAGCCAGATAGGGAGCAGGATCGGTGCCGCAGAAAAGGGGATGATCGGTGGGAAAGTTCATGAAGCTGGGTAGAGAGACGACCCTGGCGCCCAGGGTTTCCGCCAGAATGGTCAGGGCTTCAACCGATTCAGGATGTCTGCCTGAATATCCGGTAATAATTAAAGGGGAAACAGATTCATTCAATATTGCAGTGATTTCAGATAATGACCGGCTGTCAAGTCCAGGATTGCGAATAACGTTGTGCCGGGACAGTGGAGGAATTGAAATTTGAGTCATTCTTTCGGTCATTACATCCTGTGGTACATTCAGGTAAACCGGTCCGCAGGGTTCGCTGGCGGCCACCTGAAAAGCCCTGCGGACTACATGATGGATATTTTCAGTGGTGCGCAGCTCGTATTCCCATTTGACATAATTGCGAACAGCGCCGGCCATATCGAATTGTTCCTGCATCCAGTGGACCTGGTTTGTTCTGTCCTTATCGATATTGGAAGGCACCCGTCCTGAACACAGGACGATCCCGGCTCTGCCGCGCTGGGCATTATGCATAGCGCCTCCTATCTGCTGTAAACCCAGGTCGGCATGGACAAACACTACCTGCGGTTTTCCGCTGACCATAAAGAACCCGTGAGCGGCTGCCATAGCCATGGACTCATGCAGACAGAGAATCACACCGGGAGTGCGTTTACCCAGGGACTGGAACTTGCTGACAGCTTCCTGCAAAGGATAGGTATCGGTGCCCGGGTTCAGGAAGATATATTCTACGCCCTGGTCGTTGAGCAGTTCCAGGAAA
>CAYLVC010000298.1:0-4147 GCA_964387005.1 uncultured Dehalococcoidales bacterium
GGCTACAGCGGGCTGGCCAGGGCCCTTAAAATGGAGCCGGAAGCGGTTATTGCCGAGATTAAGAAAGCCGGATTGAGAGGACGGGGCGGCGCCGGTTTCCCCACCGGCCTGAAATGGGAATTATGCCGCAACTCGCCCGGAAAAGAAAAATACATTATTTGCAATGCCGATGAAGGAGACCCCGGCGCTTTTATGAACCGTTCCCTCCTGGAAGGTGATCCCCATTCCGTCCTGGAAGGCATCCTGATCGGAGCCTACGCTATTGGAGCAACCCGCGGGTACATATATTGCCGGGCTGAAAAACCCCTGGCCATTGAACGCCTGAAAATCGCCCTGAAACAGATGTCCCGCTACGGTCTTGCGGGTGATAATATTATGGACTCTGATTTTTGCTTTGAAATAGAACTGAGAGAAGGAGCGGGAGCCTTTGTCTGCGGGGAAGAGACCGCCTTGATCGCCTCCATAGAAGGCAAACGCGGCATGCCCAATCCTCGGCCCCCCTTCCCCGCTCAGTCCGGGCTGTGGGGAAAACCTACCAATATCAATAACGTTGAGACCTGGGCCAATGTCGCCGCCATTCTCCAGCGCGGTTATCAATGGTATTCAGGATTTGGCTCGGAAAAGAGCAAAGGTACCAAGACCTTTGCTCTGGCAGGAAAAATTACCCGAACAGGACTGATTGAAGTACCCTATGGCATCCCCCTGGGTACGATTGTGAACGATATCGGAGGGGGCGTGCTGGGTGGCAAGAAATTCAAGGCCGTACAGACCGGCGGGCCCTCCGGAGGCTGTGTACCCCAGGATTTGCTGGACCAGCCCGTTGACTACGAGAGCCTGGCTAAAATCGGCTCTATCGTAGGTTCCGGCGGTATGATCGTCATGGATGAAGACACCTGCATGGTGGATATCGCACGCTATTTCATGACTTTCATCCAGTCCGAATCCTGCGGTAAGTGCGTGCCCTGTAGACTGGGGACAAAACAGATGCTGGACATCCTGAACCGCATTACCCGTGGAGAAGGAGAGCCGCAGGATATCGAGTTGCTCCTCAGGCTGGCCGAAGACATCAAGGCCGGTTCGCTCTGCGGGCTGGGACAAACTGCCCCCAATCCGGTGCTAACCACCCTGCGCTATTTTCGTGATGAATATGAAGCTCATGTCAGGGAACGCCGCTGTCCCGCCTGCGCCTGCAAGGAACTGACAACATTCTATATTCTGCCGGACAGGTGTCAGGGCTGCGGGACCTGCCAGAGAAACTGTCCCACCGAGGCCATCAGCGGTGGAAAAAGGTTGATCCATATTATCGACCAGGCCAAATGCGTCAAGTGCGGCACCTGCCTGAATGTCTGTCCGCCCCGCTTCAGCGCGGTCAGGAAAGTATCCGGTGAAAAAATAGAGGTACCGGAGAAACCCATCCCCGTCATTGCTCCCCGGCCGGGCGCCAATAAATAACGAGGTAAATTATGGAAAATATAACGCTGACTATCAATGGACGACAGGTAATTGCCAGTCCCGGAACAACCGTCTTCGAAGCAGCCCGGGCAGCCGGCATCTATATTCCTTCTCTCTGCTACTATCCGGACCTCAAACCTTACGGGGCCTGCCGCGTCTGCCTGGTGGAAATCGAGGGGATGCGGGGATTGCCTACTTCCTGTACTACCCCTGTCAGTGCAGGCATGAAGGTCCATACCGAAACGGAAGCTGTCAACAAAGTACGCAGGGCAGTCGTTGAACTTCTGATTGCCGATCATCCGGCCGATTGCCTGACCTGCTCATCCAACCAGAATTGCGAGCTGCAAAAGGTTGCAGCCTATCTTGGGATCAGGGAAATTCACCTGCCCAAAAAGGAGCCGACTTTTAAGATTGATGACAGCAATCCTTTCTTCAGTCTCGACCGCGATAAATGCATCCTCTGCGGAAGATGCACACGCACCTGCGACGAAATAACCTGCGTCGGGGCTATTGATATGATCAACCGCGGCTACGCCATGAAGGTGGCCACCTTCGGCGACGGTCTTCTCTTTGACTCCGTTTGCCAGTCCTGCGGCGAATGTGTTGCCCGCTGCCCGGTGGGGGCTCTCTCTCCGGTTAAAAGCCTTCAGCCGACTTCCGAGATCGAGACCACCTGTCCTTACTGCGGTACCGGATGCAGCATGATTTTAGGAGTCCGCAATGATAAGATCGTCTCGGTTAGAGGCAACCCCCGTGGAGCCGCCAACCAGGGCAAGCTATGCGTTAAAGGCCGTTTTGGAATAGATGAATTCGTACACAGCACCGAACGTCTGACCTCACCCCTGATACGCAAAAATGGAAAGCTGGAGAAAGCCTCCTGGGATGAAGCTCTGGAATTGATCGCCTCCCGGATGCCCTCATACAGTCCCGCTGAAACGGCTGTGATAGCTTCTTCGCGCACCAGCAATGAGGACAATTATATAGCTCAAAAATTCGCCAGGGCGGTGCTGGGTACCAACAATGTTGATAATTGTGCCCGTGTCTGACATGCTCCTACGGTGGCCGGTCTGGCCATCACATTCGGCAGTGGAGCTCAAACCAACAACATTCAGGATTTCGCTAATGCGGCCTGTATTATGTCTATCGGCAGCAATACCACTACAGCCCACCCCATTATCGGGTTCGCTGTAAAACAGGCTGTTCAGCGCGGGACAAAATTGATCGTGATCAATCCGCGCGAAATCAACCTGGTTAAAAATGCCGGCCTGTGGCTGAGAATCAAACCCGGTACCGACGTGGCACTGGTAATGGGTATGGCTCGCTTTATCCTGGAAGAGGGACTCCAGGACCAGTCCTTTATCGATTCCCGCTGTGAAAATTTCGAGGCTTTCAAAGACTCGCTAAAAGAATACCCCCTGAACAAGGTTGCGGATATTACGGGTATTCCCGCTGAACAGATAGCGGCCACGGCTAGACTATATGCCGGAAGCAAACCGGCAGCCATTCTCTATACCCTGGGCATTACCGAACATACCCATGGCACAGATGGGGTAATGGCCCTGGCCAACCTGGCTATGCTCACCGGCAATATCGGCAAACCCGGCAGCGGTGTAAATCCCCTGCGAGGACAGAATAATGTCCAGGGCGCCTGCGATATGGGTGCTTTGCCTGGAAGCTTCCCCGGATATCAGGCCGTCGACAATCCGGCCATAAGAGAAAAATTTGAGGCAGCCTGGGGCTGTAGACTTAATCCTCAACCCGGTATGGTACTCACGGAAATGTACCGCGCAGCCCACCGCAAAGAGCTCAAGGCTGTCTACCTGGTCGGCGAAGACCCTGTTTTAAGTGAACCGGATATGAATCATACCATCCAGTCCCTCAAAAGTCTGGAGTTCCTGGTCGTCCAGGACATTTTCTTGACGGAGACAGCCAAACTGGCCCATGTAGTGCTGCCTGCTGCCAGCTTTGCCGCTGATGACGGCACATTTACCAACACCGAAAGGCGAGTACAAAGAGTTCGCAAAGCCGTACCTCCCCCCGGCGAGGCCAAACCGGACTGGGAGATAATCTGCCTGGTTGCAAAAAAAATGGGCAAAAAAGGGTTTGATTTCAGCCATCCGTCCCAGATCTGGAACGAAATCGCCCGCCTGACGCCCAGTTTAGCCGGTATTACCTATGAACGGCTGGAAAAGGGCGGCATTCAATGGCCCTGTCCCACATCCGAACATCCCGGTACACCCATTCTCCATACCCAGATCTTCAGCCGGGGCAAAGGAAAATTTGTACCCCTCACCTACCGTCCATCAGCCGAATTGCCGGATGAACAATACCCACTGCTGCTCACAACCGAACGCAGCATCTATCATTACCATACCGGCACTATGACCGGGCGTGTAGCAGGCCTGATGAAACTGAGAGGCGAAGAACTGGTCGAACTCAATCCGGCCGATGCCGCCGGACTGGATATCCAGGATGGTGAATGGGTCACTGTCAGTTCCAGGCGGGGCGAAGTCAATTCCAGGGCTAAGGTAACCACAGATTCACCCCCGGGTGTAGTCTCAATGACCTTCCATTTCGCTGAAAGCCCCACCAATGCTCTGACTAACTCGGCCCTCGACCCTATTTCCCAAACACCGGAACTAAAGGTCTGTGCCGTGCGTGTGGAGAAGAAAAAAACCGGGTAAAGGTGTATAAT
>CAYLVC010000299.1:0-4135 GCA_964387005.1 uncultured Dehalococcoidales bacterium
CGCTTTAATACCGTACTGAGGTTGACTGATGATTTTACGCCAATTCTTATACATACTTCCTCCTATATTAATATCAATGTAATACCCGTACTTTCATGAATTTGCTCTGGAGTGCGCGTTCTGGATTTAACACGTATTTGTATCGGCAGTGAGAAAAGTCAGGTGAATATTACATTATTGAAAATCTGTTATCAATAGGTTATTGATGTTGAAGTTCCCGGTTGCTGTTGGTAGCTGACCCGGTTTTGGTGGGTACCGGAATTTGATAAGATAACCTCTAGCGGATTTTGATTTTCAATGGGGATACAATTCCTGCTTGATAAGCCGGGGTTGTATTATTGGCTATTTCATGGGGGCGAAAATAGTTATAATGCACCGGCCACCCTTGAATAACCAGACTGGCATTCCTGAATTGCTTGAATCTTTTCAGGATGCAGGATCTGGTCGCAAGCACAGATTGAAACTCATCCAGAAGACGAATATCTGATTTATCCAGTATCAATCTGGTTTCTACCTGCCTGGTTTCTCTATTATTGTTTGTTTCTAAACCTTCCATTAAAACAGCAAGATTGTTGGTGAGTATGGTTCCGGGAATCTTTTTGGCTTTCCTGATCGCGTCAGCTAATGTCGCGCTGGCGTCCTTTATATCCAGTTTCTTCCATGCCCGGGAGGCCAGCAGAAAACGTGTATTTGTATCGAAAACATCCCAAAACCAGATCGTACCGCTAGCTATACGGACTTCCGTTGAAAGGACCATCCAGCCGTCTCCGACCTTCGGGATGTCTTTATCAGATGCTGCAATTGTCCCTCTGGCAAACCGGGCCACCCATTCGGAAATAGTGCTATCGGATACATAACTGTTATGAACTTCCTTGAGATACTGTCTGGCTGCGGTAAGTCCCAGTCCTTCCCAATACATAGTTACAGCACAAAGAATTTGTTCATGGGGAGTTTTCATACCCGGCGGTGCTTTATTATCTACAAACTTGCGGTGACAATCTTTACATTGCAGGCATCTCAGTCCTTTTGAATACCCATACCCGATCAGATTGTCTGAGCCGCAATATCTGCAGGTCACACCGTGCTTTGACGCGCGAATTGCCGACATGTTTTTTGGGCCCCGCAAGTCGAGGCGGACCCAATATCCGGAAAGTAATTCCTGCTTCATGTTATTTATAATAATTGTTAGAGAAGAAACTTATATGATCTCGACAGCTTTATTTTAACACGAAAACCGATTTTTTATCCTCTATTTCGGCTAGAACCAACCGAAACCGAGGATTGTAGCCATTTATTCCGTTGATAATCATAAGCGATGTTTTTATATCACTTAATATTTTTATTGATCAACCGGTCAGCCAGCATCATTTCTTCTTTGAGTCTTTTATTTCAGCACAATACTCAGTGATTCTTACATCCAATTCGGTGGGATATTCGTACCCAAGGTTTCCTGCTACATATTTTGCAAGTTTTCTAAACAGCCCGATCAAATTGAATAAAGCCACCCAGTTGTTCTCGATGTTCGCGTCAGCAAAAGTAGACTCTACCTCAACCCAGGTACCCAAATCAAGGTACCGTTTAAAGAATCTGCCATACTTCCCGGTATTGATTGCCCAGTTGTTTTGAGACCCAATATACCATTCGATTATTTTACAAAGCTGGTGAAAACGTATCACAGAGTCGAACATATACCTGGCAAAATAGATCTCATCGCGCCAAAGATATTTGGCAATATATGTGACATCCCAAAAGAACCCATTAACCAGAGCTTCATATTCTTCTCTGTTTGGCTTTTTAATTATGTACTCGGAGAAGGTAGGCGAATACAAACCTCTTGTTAACCCCTGTTTGTCCACCAATACTTTAAAACCGCTATCATAGGCTGATGCCTCAATAGAACTTTTCGATGTAATCTGAAAATCGATTCTAACCTGATTTTCAAATAAGACAAGTCGGGTTATCCAGTCCTTACTAAAAGTTGGCATAGGCTTGAGTGGCCACTTGATCATTATATTGCCGAAAGACGAAAGCCAGTCATCGACCATATACGACTCAATATCCTTCACAAACAGTTGAACATCGTAATCAGAAAAAATATCTGTAACAGTATTCGGATTAGCCCTGGACCCGGTCAGTATCATAGCTTTGACGGAATCCTGTTCGTCGCCCCAATTCTGCAGGTCGTCTATTACACTATCATGCTGGAACATAGGGATATTCTATACCATGCAATTTCGGATTGGAAGTTGCGATTGATATTGTTGACAAATTTAGTAGACCAGTTCATCCTTTGGTATGATATTAGTATGAATACTCGGCAGGACAGACGATGAATACAGAGTACAAAAGTAGCCATAAGTCTACCTGAACACGTCTTGAAAGCTGTCGAAAAAGAAAGAAAAGCCAGAGGAGAAAGCCGCAGCGAATTTTTTCGGCGCGCAGCTATTAACCTTTTAAAACAGGAGCGGGAATCTTAATCCATCGAAAAGTATATTCAAGGCTATTGTGATATACCAGAGTCAGCCATTGAGGTGGAGGCCATACACAGGGCAGGAACCGCCGTACTGGCTCAGGAGCCATGGTGATGAAGATATGTGAAATCTGGTGGGCAGAGTCAGACTCCCCTGCCGGAAGGCGTCCGGTACTCCTGCTATCGCGTGATGAGGCATATTCTGTCAGAGAACTGATAACCGTCGCACCCGTAACTACCAGGATGCGTCATATTCCTTCAGAAGTTTCCTCAGGTATAGAGGATGGCTTGCCCAAACCTTGTGTTATCAATCTGGATACAATAACCACTGTAGCTAAAGTAAGTCTTAAAGAGAGATTGACCGTTCTCAACCGGGAAAAGCAAAAAGCAGTTGAGATAGCCCTCCATTTTGTTCTTGGAATGGAGATATAGTTTCATATCGAGATAAACTTTCAGGCATTATCAGGAAACATGGTTGACCACATTTAATCTATCCTTTTCATCTCCCAGACGGTGCCCGTCCGGTCAGGGCAATGGACCCTGTAAACCTCCCGGTCGCCGGCATCCCAGGAAGGGACGCCCAGTGCAACCCTCCAGTTATAAAGTTCCAGGACATGCTTGAGAGCATAGCAAATATTCTGCGGCTCCTGGTAGGGTACCGCATAGACAAAAGTATCACCGATATTGTGGAAGCACTGCCCGGCCTTCTCTACGCACTTGATCTCGATTTTGCCAAGGTTGTCCGTAAACTCCCGGTAATCAGCATCCGTGAATTTTCGGATATCAATGTTGAGATTGGATTTTCTCTTATTCCCTTTTTCCATAAACTATTCCCTCGCTATTGTCTTTTGTTAAGATACAATTATAATACCATCGGATGAAAAACTATTAAATAACCAGTGTTTTTGGCGCAGTGTTTTTAGCTCAGTATATTACAGTATTACGAAAGATGAAATACAAAACAATTCGAACAATACAAGGAATACAGTATTTATTTTTACAGCAGTAATAGCTGTTTCCGTGATCATGGACAACTGGCTGGTTTCGGTGTTCTGTGTTAACATAAACATGAAATGTCACAATTGCAGCCTGAGTTATTAGTAACCAGAACCCGTCGGCCGCAACTACCGTCTGACTGGATGGCACGTCCACGCCTCTTTAATAAGCTGGGTAAAGCCTTGAAGTATAAACTCATCCTTCTTTCAGCCCCTGCAGGCTACGGCAAAACCACTTCGGTAATCGAGGCCCTACGGGATTTTAAATATCCGGTCGGCTGGATCTCTCTTGATGCCGGAGATAACATTCCCGGCACTTTCTGGAGATATTTCATCGTGGCATTGCAGAGTGTCATTCCCGGAGTTAGCCAGCAGGTCTTGAATGCATTGCAATCACCTCAACCTCCACCGGTTGAATGGGTATCGACTTCGATCATAAATTCCATTAGCGATAATGACAGTGACTTCGTGATGGTGCTTGATGATTATCATATTATTGAGTCACCGGAAATCCATCGGGCTCTGACTTTTTTCATTGAACACATGCCTGCCCGGATACATCTGGTTATTTCCAGCCGCATCGACCCTCCCTTACCCGTAGCCCGCTGGCGCGTTAAAGGCGAGATGGTTGAAATCCGCGCCAGCGATCTGAGCTTTACCATAGAAGAGG
>CAYLVC010000300.1:0-4129 GCA_964387005.1 uncultured Dehalococcoidales bacterium
GGAGGCTGGAACGGGCTTGTCAGTTATCTCTCAGCCCACGTAATTACCTGCCTGGTGCCTGCCCTTTTTATCGCCGGGGCTATTTCGGCCTTTGTTTCACAGGCGGCGATACTTAAATACTTCGGGCCTCAGGCCAACAAGATCAAGTCCTACAGCATAGCTTCTGTGTCGGGTGCGGTGCTGGCCGTCTGTTCCTGCACCGTCCTGCCGCTTTTTGCCGGTATATACAAAAGAGGGGCCGGTCTGGGTCCGGCGATTGCCTTCCTGTTCTCCGGGCCGGCCATCAATGTGCTGGCGATAGTATATTCCGCAAGGCTGCTGGGCTATGACATAGGTCTGGCCAGGGCAATAGCAGCTATCGGATTTTCGGTAGTAATTGGACTGATAATGGCCGTTATCTACCGTAAAGATAAGTCACGGGCAGATGCAAAAGCCTTTGCCATGATGACGGCTGATACGGGGGGCAAGAGCATCTGGCTTCAGGTGCTGTTTGTAGGCACATTGGTGGTCATCCTGGTTGTGACCGCCTCAAAGATCTGGATTGCTACAGGCGTTTTCGTGGTTATCCTGGGCTTGATCCTGTGGCGCTGGTTCAGCAAGGACGAAATCATACAGTGGCTGAAAGAAACCCTGCATTTCACCCGCCTGATTATCCCCTGGCTGCTGGTAGGGGTCTTTGCAGCCGGTATTTTGACGGTTATTATCCCGCAAAACTATGTGGCCCAGTTTGTTGGCGGGAATACTCTGTTTGGCAATTTTATCGCTTCTCTTTTTGCAGCCCTGATGTATTTCGCCACGCTGACAGAAGTGCCTATCATCAAGGCTTTTATGGAACTGGGAATGGGTAAAGGTCCAGCCCTGGCCTTGCTTCTGGCTGGTCCTGCCCTGTCGCTGCCCAGCATGCTGGTAATCCGCAAAATCATGGGTACCAAAAAGATGCTGACTTATGTTGGACTGGTAGTGGTGATGGCTACTATCACAGGTTATATTTTTGGCTTTATAGCATCATAGTATCTTCTAAGGAGGAATTTATGAAAATTAAAATTTTGGGGACAGGATGTGTCAAGTGTAACCAACTTGAGAATGTAACTAAAGAAGTATTAAAGGAAATGGGACTGGAGATTCAGATCGATCATGTGAAAGATATCCAGAAAATCATGGAGTATCCTGTCTTAACCACTCCCGGACTGGTAATAAATGATGAACTGGTTTTAGCCGGCAGGGTGCCATCCAGGGCAGAGGTGACAAAAATAATCACCACTTCTCTGGCCAAAGAAGCATGAGTAAAGGAAATATGTTTGAAAGAGGTAATTGATGCCCAGAAAACGTAATTACAGATCACCATTCGCAGATTATAAACTGATATTCATCATCGGCAAGGGCGGTTGAGAATGATCAGGTGGGGGACCGACGCGTGCCGTCGTGAAACTTAAAAAAGACATGATAAATGAAATGGCTATAATTGCCAGGGTAATTCCTACCATCGCCTATAATGAAATCATCCCGGTAGGAGCTTTCCGTTATAATAATTGGAGAGTGGTGCTGAATAAAAGAGAAATACACGTCAGGGATATTGAAAAAGAGGCTGACGCAGTTGAGGTAATTAACTACTTGAGGGGATTAGTTGAGAAAGCAGGTGAAAATAGCTGCAAAGAGTAGATTGTGTGCGCCAGTGACTATATGGAGGTCCTTTTATGTATAACCTGGTAAAAGCCATGAAAGCCCTATCCGATGATACCCGTCTCAGAATAATAAACATAATATGTGAACGGGAGTGCTGTGTTTGTGAAGTGATGCAGGCCCTGGAAATATCCCAGACCCGGGCTTCGCGCAATTTGACCATGCTGCATGATGCCGGCTTTCTCAAGCTGAAAAAGGAAGGGCTCTGGTCTTTATATTCTCTGAATTCGGAGGGGATGCCGCCGTACTCCACCAAACTGGTAGAGGCTGTAAAACTCGCTCTGGCTGGTAACAGGATAGCTCAGGAGGACAGGCAGAGGCTCAAAAAGGCAGTGCGCAGTGGGGCAGGTTGCCTGGTTGACGTTAATAAATCAGGAGAAAAATAAAAGTAACAGGAGGAAAATATGCCGGTGAGCAAGCCCGACTTAACGATTTTCAAAAAATTCAATTTTGAAAGACCTCCGGTAGGAGTCAAGTACCTGTACGACAAACCCCGCGACATCCAACAACTGGATACCTGCCTGCCCGTGTGCGAAATGATTAAAGAAGCCCAGGATAGGGGAAAGCCGTTTTATATTACCAGAGACAACGAAAACTGCGCCGGACGGTCGGCGCTTGGGATGCTGGATGAACCGGCGCAGTCTTCATCGGGCAGCGGGGAAATCGGCGTAAAATTCGGCATCTTTGCCGAAGCCAGGGCTAACCGTAAAGTATATCAGGTCCAGCCGAAGATGCCTGCCGGTATAAAATACGTCGTTTTCGCTCCTCTTCTGGATGAACTGGCTTTTGATCCTGACCTGCTGTTCATCCTGGCAAAGGTCAACCAGGCTGAAATCATAATGCGGGCTATGAGCTATACTACGGGTGAGTTATATTCCAGCAATATGTCCGGAGTGGGTGCCTGTTCCTGGCTTTTTGTTCATCCGTATACCAGCGGCAAGGTCAATTACGTGGTAACCGGCATGGGTTTCGGCATGAAAGTCAGGCGGGTGTATCCCGAGGGACTGATACTGTTAAGCATTCCTTTCAACTGGCTGCCGGTTATAATACAAAACCTTAAGGATATGGAGTGGGTACTGCCTTCTTTCGAAGACGGTAATGAAAAGTTCCTGGAGCGGGATAAAAGAATCAAGGAAGAGCTTTTCAAGGAATCTCAAGCCGCCTGAGAATAAAGGGACAATCCGGCAGCATTTGGGCAGGGTCCCTGAATAATATCTATTCCGGAGAAGAGGGGTATGTCAAAAAAGAGACTGGTGGCTATGGCCTCCATAATTGTATTGTGTTTGTTAGTTCTTGCAGCAGCTTGCAGCCAGAGCAAACAGCAGGCTAAAAGCGGTGATACTGTCAGCGTGGAATATACCGGGAAACTACAGGACGGCACGGTCTTCGATTCTTCACTGGACAGCGGGCTGCTGGAATTTACTCTGGGAGAGGGTTCGGTTATCCCGGGTTTTGAACAGGCCGTAACAGGCATGGAAACCGGAGAAACCAAGATCGTGACAATTCCGGCAGAGCAGGCCTATGGTCAACGTCAGGACGATCTGGAACAGGTGGTGCCGAGGGATCTGCTCCCGGTTGACCTTGAACCGGAGGTGGGAATGCAGCTGCGGTCAACCAGCGTCGATGGGCAGACGATGATAGTAACCATAACCAATGTCACTGAAGATACGATTACGGTAGACGCCAATCCCCCCCTGGCCGGATATGAACTGACCTTTGAGATTAAGCTGGTAGAAATAAAGGCCTCAAACAGTCAGTCATCCCAATCATTGGACCTGTATTCCAAACCGTTAGTCCAGGCGCTGTCCAGCGGCAGGCCGACCCTGGCTGAACTTGGCTCCGACACATGCATCCCCTGCAGGCAAATGAAGCCTATACTGGAGAAGCTGGCGACTGATTACAGGGACAGGCTGAACGTACTTATTATCGATGTTTATGATCAGCCGGACCTGGGCAGGCAGTATAAGGTAATTACAATTCCCACCCAGGTTATATTCGACAGCAGCGGCAAGGAAATTTCCAGGCATATAGGGTTTTGGCCCAGGGAGCAAATTGAAATAGAACTTGGTAAACTGGGTATCAAATAAATGGAAAACTTTCTGGTTAATCTGGGCGATATTATCCAGGCGCAGGGCTGGCTGGCATTTCCCCTTTGCTTTTTGGGAGGAGTCATTTCCAGTGCCAGTCCCTGCGTCCTGGCCATGATTCCCCTTATTATTGGTTTTGTCGGCGGTTACGCTGAAGGCTCTCAGAAAAAGGCCATACAGTATTCCCTGATGTTCACTCTCGGACTAACCATAACATTCACTATCCTGGGGATAATCGCCGGCGCCCTGGGCAGGCTCTTCGGCGATGTGGGCAGGTACTGGTATTATATCCTGCCGGCGATTGCCATCCTCCTGGGACTGTATCTGTTTTTCTCCAGCAAGTTGCGAATCAACATCGGCTT
>CAYLVC010000301.1:0-4105 GCA_964387005.1 uncultured Dehalococcoidales bacterium
CGATTCAAGGATGGCCGGTGAAGCCGCGGCTCAACCGCTGACGGTGGATATTCTTCACCGTGCCTGTTCTTCATTAAAAGGAGACTTTGATCGCCTGTACGGAGGGTTCGGGCAAGCCCCCAAATTCCCTCAGCCGATGATACTTGAGTTCCTGTTGAGACTATACCGCCGTACCGCGGACAAAGAAGCCCTGGAAGCAGTCACCTTGACTCTTGAGAAAATGGCCGGAGGCGGAGTTTACGACCAGATAGGCGGGGGCTTTCATCGCTATGCTACGGATCAACAGTGGGCGGTGCCTCACTTTGAGAAAATGCTTTACGATAATGCCTTGTTGAGCCGGCTGTATCTGCATGCCGGCCTTGTTTCCGGCAAACCGTTATTCCGGCGCATTGCCGCAGAAACAATCGATTATGCCCTCAGGGAAATGACCGCTCCGGAGGGGGGTTTTCTCAGTACCCAGGATGCGGATAGTGAGGGCGAAGAAGGCCTGTATTACACCTGGACCCCGGATGAGATTGTAAGGACGATGGGTGAAGAAAAGGCCGCTTTTCTAACTGCCTATTGGGGTGTAACTGAAGGCGGCAATTTCGAGGGACGCAATATCCTGTACGTTGCCACAGACGCCCCCGGCGAAGAAATGGAAACCATCAGGCAGGGCAAAGACCTGCTTTTGAAGGAGCGCGAGAAACGCGTTAAACCCGGGCGGGATGAAAAAATCCTGGCCTCGTGGAACGGCATGATGCTGTCCAGCCTGGCTGAAGCAGCTATAGTCCTGGACCGCAGGGACTACCTGGATGCGGCCGTCCTTAACGGTTCGTTCCTGCTGGAATCGATGATGCCCGGTGGATTTCTCAGGCATTCCTGGAAGGATGGCAAAACCGGGACAGACGGGTATCTGGACGATTATGCTCTGGTTATTGAAGGCCTGTTAAACCTGCATCAGGCTACTTTTGAGGGAAGATGGCTGAAGGAAGCTGTCAGGTTAGCTGATGTCATGCTCGAAGAGTTCCATGATGAGTCAGCCGGTATTTTTTATGATACCGGAAAGCGGCACCAGGCGCTGTTCGTGCGGCCCAGAAATACCCATGATGGGGCTGTCCCCTCCGGTTCATCGGCTGCCACCCTGGCTCTGTTGAAAATAGCTCGTTTGACCGGCAGCGAGCGGTTTGAGCGGGTTGCGGTGAATTCTCTTAAGACCATGGCGGACAGCTTTCCCCGTTATCCCCTGGCTTTCGGCAACTGGCTGTGTGCCCTGGACCTCTATTTATCCAGTCCCCAGGAAATTGTAATCGTGGGTCCCCGGCGCCATCCCGGCACCCTGGAGCTGCTCAAGGTCATTGCAGGCGACTGGAATCCTAACAGATTGGTCGCGGCTTTGGACCCGGATGATCCGGAGCCCTTTTCCGGTCTGGCCATTTTTGAAAGTAGAGGTTTGATCAACAACCGGCCGACGGCCTATTTCTGTGCAGGGAACAGCTGCCGGACGCCTGTCAATGAGGCCGGTCTGCTGCGAGCCCAGTTGCTGGAACATGATGCCTCGAACGCTGATTCCGGCAGTTAGCTGCCGGAGTAAAACCGGTATCGTACCTCACACTTCACAATTCCGGGCTAATAATCATTATAATGATTCATAGCGGGCAGAAATGAAGCATGCGGTGATTAAGCAATGCTCTGCTCCTGGCAAGGAGGGCCGGAATGTCAGACAGTACATCTATAGAAAGAAAATTCAGAGGGTTGCGTGTCTGGAACATTGTTGTAGGGTTGATACTGCTGGTGCAGGCTATCATGGTTGCCTTGCTTACCAACGATTTTTCTCTGCCGGTGACTGCCACCTTTATGACCGGACGTCCCGGGGTCGCGCCTGAGCTTTATCACTGGTTCGACATCGCTACTGGCTGGGGTGTTTTCGTATTTCTATTGATCTCCGCCTGCGCCCTTTTATTGATCGCTTCTCCGTTTGTCTTTCCCTGGTATAAAAGGAACCTTCTCCAAAGCCGCAACTACGGGCGCTGGATCGAATACTTTTTCAGCTCTTCAATAATGATCGTTTTGATCTCCCAGATCTGCGGCATCAGCGACGTTGCAGCCTTGCTGGCAATTTTTGGCATCAATGCCTCGATGATACTCTTCGGCGCACTCCAGGAGAAGTATGAAAAACCGGGAAAACCCAATCTGCTGTCTTTCTGGTTCGGCAGCTTTGCCGGCATCATCCCCTGGATCGGCATCGTGATTTATGTAGTTGCACCCGGGGTGAATGCGGCCCCTCCCGGATTTGTCTATGGCATCATCGCCTCGCTGTTTGTTTTCTTCAACTGCTTTGCGTTCAACATGATACTGCAATACAAGAAGATAGGTCCCTGGCGGGATTATTTATTCGGTGAGAAGGTCTATATCTTTCTCAGCCTGACGGCCAAGGCTTTGCTGGCCTGGCAGGTATTCGCTGCCGTTCTGTTCTAGCCGTCTCATTGCTCCAGAAAAAGCGCTGCTTAAAGCGTTCCAGCAGGTCGATTACCTTGTTGCCGAAGAGCCAGAAAAAGAATATGTTCGCCAGAGAGTGCGACAGCGTCCACAGGCTGGCGGTATAGAGCACTCCCTTGTACGTCGTGAGGGTGTGAGGATAAAGATACATGGCCCAGAACCAGACATTGATAATCGCAGCATACAGAATGCCGGACAAAGCCCCGTAGGAAAGCAGGGCGGCGTTGCGGTAGGTTTTTTGCAGGATATTGAACTTGCCCAGCATCCCCGCCAGTATCCCTGTTATTCCCCAGGTAAAGATCTGGTAGGCGGTCCAGGGCCCCTGTCCCAGGAAGATGTTGGATATGATGGCGGTGAGCGCTCCTACCATGAATCCGGCCATAGGGCCGAAGACATATCCGGAGCATATGATGAAAAAAGTACAGGGCTGAAAATTCATCAAGGAGGCGAAAGGTATCCTGGACAGGGCTGACACGGTACCCAGCATGGCAATCAGGGAGATTTGCTTGGCGCTCATGGCAAAGCTGTCAAATTCGCTGAAGAGCGCTCCCAGGGTCAGTCCCAGGAAGACCAGTGAGGCAACCGCCCAGTTCATTACGCCGCCGGCCGGGTCGATACAGCTGCCGGCAAACTTGAACGGGGCCAGGTACAACAGGCTGCCCAGTCCCACTATCAATGCCAGGAAAATATAGCTCTTTCTCATTCCATCAGCTCAAAGATTTCATCGACGGTCAGGATATTTTTGGGGATTCCCCTGTCCTCGAAAGCCTGCACCAGGCGGTTTACCTGCGGCGAAAACAGCAGGGCTTCCGAAAGGACTTCCTCTTTGCTGCCATCCAGCACTATCCGGCCTTCACTCATCAAAACCACCCGGCCGGCGTTCTCGGCCACCGTCTCGACATCATGGCTCACCAGGACTACCGTGTTGCCCTGCGCACAAAAACCATTGAGAAACTTCATCAGTTCAGTCTTGGACCTGTAGTCCATACCCCGCGTGGGTTCATCCAGTGCCAGTATCCTGGGTCCGGAGGCGATGACGGAAGCCAGGGCTACGCGCTGTTTTTCTCCACCGCTCAGGTAGCGCGGGTAACGGGTGCGGTACCGTTTCAGGTCGAATCTTTCAAGCAGAACATCCACCCTCTCCCTGATCCTTGGAGGCTCCCAGCCCAGGTTTTTCAAGGTCAGACCGATCTCATCTTCTACTGTATCGGCGAAGAGATGGTCATCCGGGTTCTGGAATACCAGTCCTGTAATGGAAGACAGCCTGGCGATCCCGGCATTCCTGGTATTGACGCCGTTTACCAGAACATCGCCGCGCGAGGGCTTAAGGAGACCATTGAACATCTTGAGCAGGGTGCTTTTACCTGAGGCATTACGGCCCATGATAGCCGTCATCTCCCCTGCGTGAAAATCCAGCCTGATGTTTTTCAAGGCAGCCTTGTCCCGGTTGGTATAGCTATACCAGACATTATTGACGCCGAGTATTACCGGTTTTTCCCGGTCGGCAGTTTTGTTAATTATCGTCGGGACCGGCGAGATTTGCCGGGGCAGCAGGGGACTGAAAACTGCCCTCCCTTCCTTGACCGTGAGGGGAACGGACTCAATCTTTTTACCTTTTGACCTGAGT
>CAYLVC010000302.1:0-4081 GCA_964387005.1 uncultured Dehalococcoidales bacterium
TTTTCGAACGTTTCTACCGGGTAGAAACCTCCCGTTCCCGCAGTGAAGGCGGAGCCGGTTTAGGCCTGGCGATAGTGAAGCAAATGGTACAGGCACACGGTGGGGAAGTCAAAGTGGAAAGCCGGCCGGGCCACGGGAGCACCTTCCATGTGTATTTGCCGTACACAAACTGAAAAGCGCTGACCTGCCTGAGACTTCCGGATAATTCACCTTTCATTGGCTACATCTTCTGGCATTTTTCGCAGTAATAGATTGTACCCCCCAGATAAGCCTCCTTTTTGATCGGGGTACCACAAACCTGGCAGGGCTTATTGACCGTATTTTTGCTTAACAGACTCCTGTAGCCTCCCGGACGGCCGAAAAGGTCAAGCTCGGTATCCCGACCTCCCTGCTCAGCCATCTTTGAAAGTGTGATTTTAACAGCCTCGAAAAGTTGCTTTTTTTCTTCGCCTGAAAGAGACGCGGTCTTTTTCTTTGGATGCAATTTAGCGTTGAACAAAATGTCCTGCAATACGCCGTTGCCCAGCCCCGGAATTCTCTGTTCTGTCGCCAGAAGGGCTTTCAGGCTCAATTTTTGCACACCCTCCAGGTCCACAATACCCCTGAAGTAAGACTCATCAAATTTTGCCGAGTAAGGGGAGGGTTTTTCCCGGGCAACTTTATAATAAGGGTTGTCCAGTGTGCCCGTTTTAAAGCTGCCCATCCCGCCGTACATCTGGACCGAAGCGCTCAGGACGGTGCCGTCCTCGAACTCCAGCAATAACTGGTGTTTGTCCGGACGCATTTCGCCGGCGGCATGGAAACGTACATTAACACCGTCTCCGAACAGCACCCTGGCATCCTCAACCTTGATTTCCACCAGCCCGCCAACCGGACCGGCTTCCCCGATCTTACGGCCGGCAAGAAGCCCGGAATATTGAGACCTGTCCCCATAAAACCAGGCCAGCTTGTGCGGAGTGTACCCGGCAGTCACTACGGCAATCCTCTTCCCCTGGATAGTTGCATTCAACTGATTGGATATATTCATAGCTTCAGGCAGTTCAAGCATCATCATACCTCTTTGTGTCGGTTTACTTTTCTCTTCACTCAAATATACCACCTCAAATACCCGCAGGGAAAACTCCAAGCCCTATTTGCCTTTTATGATTGCCTGTAAATATAATGGTTTATGTTTAATAATATAGTTAGCATGATAGATAATTCTCATCGTTCGCGGATGAGGTCGAGGTACTGCTAAAAATACTCTTTAAGCGAGTTGAATCATATGAAGTACACAATTATTATGGAAAAAGGAAGAGAGTCAGGTTACGTGGTTTATGCCCCGGCTCTGAGAGGCTGTGTGTCTCAGGGAAAAACCAGAGAAGAGGCCTTAAGCCATATCAAAGAAGCTATAGAGGTTTATATCGAGGCTCTTGTCGAAGATGGACTTCCGGTCCCGACTGAGGTAGGCAGGGATACAATAGAACTGGAAGTAGCTGCCAAATGAGTAAACTGCCTCGAGGTCTATCAGGAAAAGAGGTAGTCAAGGCGCTTCAAAAGAATGGTTTCTATTTGCCAACCTTTCAATAGATCAGTTTCTTGAACTTTTATCATAAGGAAAGATAATCAGGTATTATGTCAAATTATCCCGGTCTGTCCTGCACCGTCTCCGAAGCCATCGCCCGGGCGCTTGCCGCCGCCGGGGTAAAAGTGGTTACCTGTGTTCCCGGATCAGGAGTAAACGAGGTCTTTGCTGACTATAACCGGATCAGTCCTGCCCCGGCCCCGGTCTCCTTCCATGAAGAGGCGGCATATTCCCTGGCCCACGGCGCCGCTCTGACCGGTACCAGGGCAGCCTGCCTGTGCAAATCGCACGGTCTGATCAAGGCCGGGAACAGCGTTTCGGACTCTCTCTATTCCGGTACGACAGCAGGACTGGTTGCCATTGTCTTTGAAGATAAAACAGGCAAACAGTCGGACAGCATCCTGGATATCCGTTCTTACCTGGACGGAATCGGTCTGCCCTATCAAATCGCCCAAAAAGAAGACCTCTTCCGGCAGGTATTGCAGCTTTTCACTCAGTCGGAAAAAGACAGCCTACCGCAAGCCCTGGTTGTCGAGTCCGCTGAAATCCTTGACCAGGTCTCCTGCGCCGGCCGGGAAGGGCAGCCTGCCGGATTACCCCAATACAGCAGAGATATCACCCGGCATGTGCTGTGTCCCTTTTTCGCGGACTATCAGAACCGGGTGCTGCAAAGCAAAAAGGCCGGTACGGACTGGAGGAATATCCCCAAACCGGCCTTGCCCCGCATCCCTGAATCGGTACCGGCAAAATGGCAGGGGCTGATAGACTCATATGCCGGGCTGTTCCAGGCATTCAAGTCCATCCGGGGCAGCATAGTAACGGGCGATACCGGGGTATCATCGCTGTTTGCCTGTGAGCCCTTCAACTGCATCGACATCACCACCTATCTGGGCGGAAGCGTACCCCTGGCGGCCGGGGCCTGCCTGGGAGGATGCCGCGATGCCTGGGCGGTTACGGGGGACTTCGCTTTCATCGGCGCCGGGCACCTGGGACTCTTGGAAGCCTGGCAAAGGGGTATTCCCCTAAAGATACTGATACTGGATAACGGCAAGTCCGAAACCACCGGAGGCCAGCCCATCCCGCAGAACACCCTGGAAACACTCTTAAGCGGGTACACCCGCTATATCCGTTATATTCACCGTCCGGGCAACAACCCAAAAACAACCGATATTCTCAAACAGGCCGCGCGATCCGGAGAACTGAGCATCGTCATCGCTGACTACCGGTAATTATGTTTATTCCGCTATTACACCACAATCGCTTTTCATCGGTATACAATCCTCTTAATGAGTAATATCCAAATATCATTCCTGTTATCTCCTACCGGTTTGATGCCCTTTTCTTACGCTGTTATAATTGGGATAAATATTTTAATTTGTACTATATTGTGAACCGAAGGATTTTTTCATTTTCAGGTTTCGCAGATGACGCGACAGGCGTCATGATAATAGGTTTCTGTTGGAGTATCGATTGGCTTCCAGTACTGCCTCCAGTTCCGCTTCCGTGGGAAAAGCCTCAGTCCAGCCGGCAGGTGTTCTTCTCAACAAATACACCCTGTTAGCCGCCCTGGCTTTGTTGATTCTGGCCGCCTGGGCAGGTCAAACGGCGATAGTGGTGCTGCTGGGGCTGGGTTTATCCGCGGCCGGGCTGTCCCTGCTGTGGAGCCGCCTCTCCCTGGAAAAAGTCAACTGCCAAAGACAGCTGAATGAATACAGGGCGTTCCCGGGAGAATACCTCGAACTAAAACTCCGATTGGTCAACCGCAAACTGCTGCCCCTGCCCTGGGTCCAGGTCACAGACGAGGCGCCGGAGGGGTTTTTGTTAAACACACCAGCGGTATCCGGCTCCCGCCCCGGATTTGCCCTTATCACAAAAAACAGCTCTGTTTTGTGGTATTCGGCCGTAAGCTGGCAATACCGCCTGCAATGCCTGCGGCGGGGTTATTACCCCCTGGGGCCACTGACCATTACTTCCGGCGATATTTTTGGATTTTATCCCCGTACGGTTACCTATAAAGGAACTGACCATATCATCGTCTATCCCAGGATATTCTCCATTTCTCCGCCTGTTATACAATCGGTCTATCCCATGGGTGAGGCCAAAACAGACCAGCGACTTTTCGAAGACCCTTCCCGCACCATAGGGATTCGCGACTACAGTCCGGGCGACAGCCTGCGGAGGATCCACTGGAAGGCCAGCGTCCGCCACGGAGAGCTCCAGGTAAAGGTATTCGAGGCTTCAACCACCCTTCAGGCAAGGATTTTTCTGGCGATAGACAGCTTCCAGAATAACGGCACATGGAACCTCCAGGAAATGGAAACCGGCATCAGTGCCGCGGCTTCCCTGGCGGCCTGCCTGCTGGAAAAGAAAAGCCAGGTGGGTTTTTTTTCAAATACCCGGCAGGCGGATTCCGGCCAGCCTGCCCTCATTCAACTTTCCACCGGGACCGATCAGCTTATGCAGATACTGGAAACCCTGGCCAAGGTGGTCCCCATTGCCAGTCAGCCTTTTTCGGAT
>CAYLVC010000303.1:0-4074 GCA_964387005.1 uncultured Dehalococcoidales bacterium
GTTGCACCCTGGGCGGCACTGGTGATCGGCGCAGCCTCGGCCCCGGTAATGATGTGGGTCAGCCATCTGGTCGAGCGGGTTTTTAAGGTAGATGATGCCGTAGGCGCGGTACCGGTGCACCTGGGTGGAGGAATTTTTGGACTGCTGATGGTAGGCGTTTTCGCTGACGGTACTTATGGCGGGGTGCAGGGGCTTATTACGGGCAATGCCGGTCAGCTTATATTGCAGATAATTGATATCGCCGTGCTGGTAGCCTGGGTTGCGCCCACCATGTTGTTGACCTTCTTCGTGATCAAAAAGACCATCGGTCTAAGGGCCAGCAGGAAAGAGGAATTACAGGGACTGGATATTCCCGAACATGGCATGGAAGCCTACCCCAAAGAAAGCGAAGAGGCGGTGTCTTAAAGGCGACCATAAACCGGGGGCAGTTAATCAGGTAGATGAAATAAAAATTGTTGTCTCTCAAGTCTACTGTGAAAGGCACACGGATAAAGTCAAAAAATAGTTGAAAGGACAGGCTCCTCACCTGGGAACCTGCAGGGAAATGAACAAAATCATTTCCCTGCAGATTTTATTTTTAAGACACAGTGAGGTGAAAATCGGCAGGTTGCGAAACATGAATTTAACCTGTTTGAAACACGGCTGTAATCGCGGCAGGGTATACTGGCTGTCATGGGGTACTTTTTTGGCAGGCCAGTCAGGACTGTGAGCATCGAGAAAGTGGATTCCAACGGACGGGCAATACTCCGGAAAGGGAGGGTAATATGGCTGAGGAACAATCAAGGTCCCTTGATGAAACAATTAACCGGTTGCATCAGGAAGGCGTACGTTTCATTTACCTGCATTTTACCGATGTACTGGGAGCGGTAAAGAATGTTACTATTCCGCTGGAGCAGTTTCCTGACTGTATCAAGCGGGGGAACTGGTTCGACGGTTCATCGGTGGAAGGCTATGCCAGGATACTGGAAAGCGATATGTACCTTAAACCGGAGCTGTCTACTTTGTATGTTCTCCCCTGGGAAGATGACGGTCAGAAAGCGGCACAGGTCATTTGTTCGTTACTGACTCCCGAAGGTGAACTCTTTGAGGGAGATCCCCGCACCGCTTTGCTCAGGGCTCTAAAAGAAGCAGGATCCCTGGGATATGACTTTATCGTAGCCCCTGAGCTGGAATTCACCCTTTATTCACCCCGGGAAGGAAACAAAATAGGGATATTGTCCCATGACCAGGCAGGCTATTTCGATCTATCCTTCGGCCCGGAGATTTCCCTGATGAAGGAGATGGTCTGGACGCTCAACCAGATGTCCATAAAAGTGGAAACCAGCCATCATGAGCTGGCAGCAGGGCAGCACGAAATCGATTTTACGCCTGAAAACGCCCTGCAAAGCGCAGACAACCTGGTCATTACCCGCCATACGCTGAAAGCCATTGCCCGGAAACACGGTCTGGGAGTTACCTTCATGCCCAAACCTGTGCAGAGTATGGAAGGCAGCGGACTGCATATACATCAGAGTTTAAAAGACATCCGGACAGAAAAAAATGCATTTGCGGAAGCAGCCGATGATTACGGGCTGTCGGTTGAGGCCAGGCATTTTCTGGCCGGTCTGCTTTTCCATGCCCGCGGGTTAAGCCTGGTGTTGAATCCGCTGGTGAACTCCTATAAGCGGTTGGTGAAGGGGTTTGAGGCGCCTGTTTATGTCACCTGGGCCAGAGTAAACCGTTCAGCCCTGATCAGGGTGCCGCGCATCAATCCCCGGCGGCTGGAAACCACCCGGCTTGAAATCCGCAATCCCGATCCATCCTGCAATCCCTACATGGCCTACACCCTGCTCTTGAAATGCGGCCTGCACGGCATCAAAGAAAAGCTGCCGCTGCCGCCTCCGGTAGAGGAAAATCTGTTTGCCTTTGATGCGGTAGAGCTGCAAAGGCGGCAGATAGCGCATTTGCCGGAAACGCTGGGAGAAGCCCTTTCCGCTTTCAGTGAGGATGGGGTAATCCGTGAAGCCCTGGGTGATCTGGTATTCATCAGGCTGCTGGAAACAAAAAAGAGGGAATGGCAGGAATATTGCAGGTATGTGAGTGAATGGGAGACAGAACGTTATCTCGGAGTATGATGTATGCCATCGGTAGTCCAGATCCTGAAAAAAGTGATGCCGTCCGGGTCAAAAATATTGGCCGGTGAGACAGGACTGTACAATGAGGTTAGCTGGGTTATCACTGTAAGGCCGACTCCTCCCGGTTTTGATAGTCTTAAGGGTAATGAACTGGCTATTATAGGGAACAACACAGCTACAGGCCTGGGTGTAAGCACAGCTAACCTGGTATCCGCGCTGGCCGAACGCGGTGCTGCCGGGGTAGGCGTGATAGGAGATGTAAGCCAGGAGGCGATAAACCAGGCGCAATCAGGGGAAATACCCCTGATCCAGCTTCCGCCCCAGACTAACATTGCCACGCTGGAACTGGCTGTCACCCATTTGATCAGCGATGAAAGGCAGGAACTATACCAGAGGGAAAGGGAATATAATCATTCCCTGCTGGAGCTGGCTCTGGCAGGCGGGGGAAGTGAAGACATCATAGAAAAGCTGCGCCGGTTGACCGGAAGGCGCCTGGGTTTCATCGATCTCAATTACAACCCTCATTTTCCGCTTGATCCGCTGCTGGCGGAGGGGTTGAAGAAAAACCTGAGGCAAATGGCGATCAAGCTGCGCAATGAGTCCGTGGGTGCCGCGGCTCCTGTTATCGGATTTGAACCGGGATATCAGCAGGCCTGCTTTGTGGGAATGATCAGGGTGGGAAAAGAGAACCGGGGATACCTGGGACTGCTGGCGCCGGTAGACGAAATCACGGAAGCAGACCGGCTGGCGGTCAGAACAGGCAGTATGGCCCTGGCGGTCGAAATGTCACGCCGCCAGGCTGTAGAAGAGGCCGAAGCACGCTACGAAACGGATGTTATGGTGGACTTGCTGAATGGCAACCTGTCTTCCGACGATATGGAAGAGGCCGGCAAACGGCTCAATTTGAATCCGTCACTGTCGTTCGTGTGCCTGGTGTTACACGGAGTGGACATGAAACCCGAACCTGACGCTGTTTTACAAAATATCATCAGCCTGTTTCCGGAGTGCCGGGGCTGCCTGTATAACGGAGACTATGTAATAATATTTCCGCTGGCAAGGAATGAGAACATACTGGCGCTGCGCAAAACAGGCAAGGATTTACAGGACAGGCTGACGGACAGGCTGGAGGGTGTACTGACGCTGGGGGTAGGGCGTGCGTATTCCGGGCTGGGGAATGTTCACAGGACTTTCCGTGAGGCGGTGCAGTCTTTGTCAATGGGGCTGCGGCTTTTCGGTCCCGGCTCGGTCACCTGTTTTGCCGATCTGGGGATTTACCGTCTTTTGTTCGGTTTGAAATCGAACGGAGAGCTGACTGCTTTCCGCGATGAATACCTGGGAGCTCTGGTTGAGTACGACCATAAACATGAGGGAGAACTGCTGCATACGCTCAAGGTGTTTTTGCATCATAATGCCATGGCCGGAGCGGCCCGCGAACTGCATGTTCACCGCAATACACTGATATACCGTTTGGAGCGCATCCAGGAAATAACCGGTTCCAACCTGGAGGACGGTGAAACGCGCCTGGCGCTGTATGTTGCCGTCCTGGCAAACGAAGTTAAAAACGCCGGCTGAGAAGATAGCTGAATCAGTCCATAATTTCATTGTAATAGTACTCTTTTCTTTGCCCATAATAACCTCCTGGTATTACATTTTTTCATACTTGAAAGTGGAGATCTTTTGTTGCAGGTGAAACCAACCGGCTGTGGTACCCTTGTCTGGTGGCTGCTTCATAATACATCCTGAATTGTTGTAAAATCTAAATTGCTGAAATCTGAAAGGAGCAAATATGTAAAATGAAAAAGAAGGTGAATCCCCACCCGGTCACGGCCTGGATACTTATTGTCCTTATGTTTTTTATCGGCCTTGGAGCGCTTATCAGCGGAGCCATGCTGTTTGTGGCTCCCGATGGAGAACTGATGCAGATGTCAACCAGTTTTCTTGCCGGAAGCCCTTTCCAGGA
>CAYLVC010000304.1:0-4073 GCA_964387005.1 uncultured Dehalococcoidales bacterium
ATAATCAAGGCGCTGTGCCATAAACTTGTCAGGAACAGAGTCCGTCCCTATTACCTGTTTCAATGCGACCTCTCTGAGGGCCTCAGCCATTTCAGAACGTCGGTCAGTAAAGGAATTGAGATCCTGGAAAACATGATTGGACATACCAGTGGTTTTGCTGTTCCTTCTTACGTCATTGATGCTCCCGGGGGTGGAGGTAAAATACCGGTTATGCCCAGTTATCTTATCTCACAGGCCCCGCAAAAAGTCGTCCTGAGAAATTACGAGGGATTGATAACTTCTTATCACGAACCTTCCGATTATAGAACACAATTATGCGATGATAATTGTGCCAAATGCCATCTTGAACTTGACCTTGAAAGCGCCAGTGAAAGTAAAGTAGTGGGTATTGCCCGAATCCTCGCTGATTATGACGAATTCAATGTTCTGATACCGGAAAATACGGCACGTCTTGAACGCCGTAAAGAGGAGTATGACCAGATAGTCCAGATTGGCAAATCTCTCGTCCAGCATGGTAAGAACAATGACCGCGTCTATCTTATGGAACTGAATGCCTCTGATGCAGCCGCAATGCCGGAAACTCTGAATGCCATCGCCACCAGGGAAAAATACGGGAAAATACACGCCAAAGTACCAGATAAATTCAAGGATTTGTTCGAAAAAGATGGTTTTGTGGTTGAAGCTACCGTTCCAAAACTGTTTGACGGCCAGGAAACCGGCTATTTTATGAGTAAATTTCTTGATGAAAAGAGAAAGGTCAAATATAACGCCAGCATGGTGACAGATGTTCTCAAGAAAGCCTTAATCAAAGACACAGCCCGGAGTACTGTCAGTGAAGGAGAATCCTATTCAATCAGGATTTGTAAGCCCGAAGATGCTCCGGACATGGCTTTGATTTATCAGGATGTTTTCCGGACGTACCCTTTCCCGATCGACAAACCGGACTATCTGGCCGGCAGCATGAACAAAAACGTCACCTATTTTGGAGCATGGTTTGAAGGTAAACTGGTTGCTCTCTCTTCGGCAGAGCAATATCCTGAACATCATTATGTCGAAATGACGGATTTTGCCACTCTTCCACAGCATCAGGGAAAAGGTATTGCTTCTTTGCTGCTTGATATTATGGAAAACACTATGCGGAAAAGGGGGTTCTTCACTGCCTACACCTCCGCCAGAGCAACTTCCTATGGGATGAATAGCGTGTTTTCCAGGTTGGAGTACAAATTTGCCGGCACCCTTCTTAATAACACCAGTATCAGCGGACACATAGAACACATGAATGTCTGGTACAAGCCCTTGAAAAAACCACGGACGAGTAAGAAGTGATGTTGTTTTTTGTCTGTCATATTGGCTCATATGCAGCTTAAAAGCAAAACAAAGCGTTCCCGGAATATTGACAGGTTTCTGAAGACTTGTTATGTCAAATTAATATTCAGTTAATGGGAGAAATATATATGGCCGAAAACAGCAGATTCGCAAAACTACTCGAACCCGGAAAAATAGGCACGGTGAGAACACGCAACCGGATCATCAAAACGGGCGCAGGGACGTTCATGTGGAATCAGGATGAGCTGCACATGAATGATAACATCAAGGCCTACTACGAGTCGCTGGCCAGGGGCGGCGTAGGACTGTTGATTGTTGAATCTCCCATTATCGATTACCCCAGGGGAGCGCGCTGGGGCGGCAGGTACCGCCTCGATCAGGACAAGTATATAGAGGGGCTCAGCGAACTGACAGCGGTGATACACAAGCACAACTGCCCGACCTTCATGCAGATGAACCATGACGGTCCCTGGCAGACCAGGATATTCGGTCCTGCGCCCTTTTACGAAGGACTGCCCATTGCCGCCTCCAACGTTACCTTCAAGTCCGAAAACGACTTTCATAACCAGGAGCCTCATATCCTGACCATTGCCGAAATACAGGAACTGGTAGACAGGTTCGCCTCCGCCGCCGTCCGCGCCCAAAAGGCCGGGTTCGACGGCGTTGATGTCAACTCCGCCAGCAGCCATCTGCTGCACAACTTCCTTTCCCCCTTCTGGAACAGGCGCACCGATGATTACGGCGGAAGCACTGAAAATCGTACCCGTTTTCTGCGTGAAATCATCGCCGAGATCAAAAAACGCCTGGGAAATGACTTTCCCGTCTCCATCTGCCTGAACGGCCTCGAAGTGGGAAGAATGATCGGGGTCGATGATAAGACCTGCCTCACTCCGGAAGAGACCCGCCGGGCTGCCAAACTGTTCGAGCAGGCCGGAGCGGACGCCATCCAGCTGCGCAATCACTGGATGGGCTTCCATGTGGGAGGCTACCTGCCGGACACCCTTTTCTACCCTGAACCGCCCATCCCGGTCAGCCAGTTCCCGGCGGAATACAACTGGAGCATGCGCGGCAAGGGGGCCAATATTCTCTTTGCCGCAGCCATGAAAAAGGCTGTCTCCATCCCTGTCATAGCCGTAGGCCGGCTTGATCCCGAACTGGGAGAAAAGTATTTACGCCAGGGCATGACGGACTTCATTGCCATGACGCGGCGGCTTCAAGCCGATCCGGACCTGCCAAACAAGTTGGCGGAGGGAAGGCTGGACGACATTGCCCCCTGCACCGCTTGCGAAAACTGTCTGGGAAGCCGCAGGTGCAGAATCAACACCCTGTTCGGCACGGAGACAAATGTGATCGATAAAGCCCCCAGAAAGAAAAAGGTGATGGTCGTCGGCGGCGGGCCGGGAGGCATGGAAGCCGCCCGGGTTGCAGCCCTCAGAGGGCACGCCGTCACGCTCTATGAAAAGTCCTCCAGGCTGGGAGGCCTGCTTCCCGTCGCGGCAGTGGTCAAGGGTACCGGAATTGAAGACCTGCCGAGTATTGTGGACTATTTCCAGGGACAGCTTGCCAAACTGGGCGTCAGGAACATCCTGGGCAAAGAAGTCGATGTTTCGCTGGTTGAACAGGAGAAGCCGGATGCCGTCATCCTGGCCACAGGCGGAATTCCCACTATACCCCGGATCAAGGGTATCGAAACGGCCAAAAACGTCATCAGCGGAGCCGGGCTGCACGCCTCGCTTAAAACTTATCTAAAGCTTGTTTCACCCAATATGCTCAGGTTTTTAACCCGCTTTTACCTGCCGGTAGGCCGTCGGGTGGTAATCATCGGCGGAGGCATACAGGGCTGCGAACTCGCCGAGTTCCTGACCTTCCGGGGAAGAAAAGTCACCATTGTAGATACAGCTGAAAACATGGGCAGCGGCATGGTGGACGCACTCATGTTTCACCTGTTCAACTGGTTCAAGAAAAAAGGCGTAACCCTGATCAGTGGCGTCAAAGAGTATGTTGAAATCACTCCCGCCGGGCTGACTATCATCGATAGAGAAGGAAAAAAGGTCACTCTGGAAGCCGACAGCATTATTCCCGCCCTGCCCATGACACCCAACCTGGAACTTTTTAACCGGCTGAAAGGCAAAGCAGCCGAGATTTATGCCGTGGGCGACTGCAAAGAACCGCTCCTGATAGCCGACGCCACCGGCTCCGGTTCCAGAATTGCAAGAGCGATATGATGTATAATATAATACGTCAAAGCAATTGATATCTGAGAATTCGACTACCAAAAGAGGAGACCTAAAACGATGAAAATCAGAACCGCTGGAATCATTCTGCTAGTGATCACCGCATTATTGGTAACCTTATGTGTAGTTCCGGCTTCAGCCTCCGGGGACAATGGAAATAGTAATAACCAGTTTATCACCCTTAAAGACCCATCTGATACTCCCTTGATAATTGGCGGCGGTTGGACCATGTTTTTCTGGGGAGAGGGCGAACCGGTCTTCAGTGATTCGGGATCGTTCACTTTTGAAAACAGTCGCAGGGTTAGAGTCAGACTGGATGTTACAGATGCATTTTTAAAGGGCGACCGGTTCAGAATATATGATAATGGTATACCGATCGGTGAGACTTCATCAGTTCCCGCGGGTGGTGGGGGAGAAGATGATCCGAATAAGGCTTTTATGGACCCCGCTTACAGCAGCGGCAGCTTTTTCCCGGGGTATGGTTCTCACTCGATAACAATAGAGGTGATTGAT
>CAYLVC010000305.1:0-4062 GCA_964387005.1 uncultured Dehalococcoidales bacterium
CTTAGGTCTGCCGCCACAGGCCGTTTTACATGTGGGAGACTCCCTGCAAAGCGATGTCAGGGGTGCTCGGAATATGGGCATCCCGGTACTGTGGATAAACCGGCGGGGAAAAAGCCTCTCCGCAGATGATATCCAGCCGGATTACCAGTCAAATGATCTGAGCGGTCTTCTAGAGATCCTTAATTGAACGCTGGAACGCTAATAAACAAGGTCTGCTTCTATCCTGCTTTCCCGAATTCCTTGAAACGGTAGCCGAGACCTCGTTCGCTGAGTATATATTGCGGATTCTTCGGATCTTTTTCTATTTTCTGTCTCAGGTAGGTGATATACAACCGGACGTATTGGTCTTCATCATGGTATTCCGGCCCCCAGACTCGGGCCAGCAGGGTTTCATGGGTGAGTAATTTCCCGGGATTTGTAACCAGCTGATAAAGCAACCTGTATTCCGTTGGTCTCAACCGCTCTTCATGCCCCCTGACATACACCCGGCGTAAATTGAAATCGATCTTCAGCTCGTCGTCAACTGTAATAACCGTCCGGTCATTGGAGTTTTCCGGTTCGGTGCGGCGTAATACTGCTTTTATCCGGGAAATCAGTTCGAGAGGTTCGAAAGGCTTGGTCAAATAGTCATCCGCTCCAAGGTCAAGACCCTTAATCCTGTCGGTCGGAGCATTTTTTACACTCAGGAATATTACCGGTACAGATGATATCTCACGGATTTTCTTTAACGTCTCAAAACCGTCCATATCCGGCATCATGATATCCAGCACAGCCAGGTCCGGCATTTCCCTGGAAACCTTTTCCAGCGCCTCGTAGCCGTTGTAAGCGGTGGTCACCAGGAATCCTTCCAGCTTTAGATTCATACTGATAAACTGGACCATCCGGGGCTCGTCATCCACAACCAGGATTTTCTTTTCGGGTGGCATATTATTGACCTCTTTACTCCGATATTCATAGACCAGGGAATTTCTCGGATTAATTACTGTTGTTTCTGGTCGAGAGGCAGGATAAAAGAAAAACGCGAACCCTTTCCCACCTGGCTGGAGACCTCCAGCTTTCCTCCATGCGCCTCAACAATTGCCTTACAAATATATAGACCCAGACCAGTACCCTGGATCTTCCTGGAAGCCCCTTTTTCAACTCGTTGGAACTTTTGAAATAACCGGCCCATTTCATCGGACGGAATACCTATTCCCTCATCAGTCACGGAGACTTTAACGCTGTCAGGGGCATATTCCCCGGAGATGGTGATCTTGCCCCCTCCCGGAGAGTATTTCACGGCGTTTTCAACCAGGTTGGTCAGGACCTCTTCCATCAACTGCGGTTCAACCGTTACCACAGGAAAATCATCCTTAAAATCAATCACAAAGGCATGTTGAGGGGAGATATTTCTTATCCTGCGTATCACCTGCTGCGCCAGCGATGATAACAGCAAGGGTTCCTTCTCCAGCTTGATAACTCCGGCGCTCAACCGTGAGGCCAGGAGCAATTTATTCATTACCTTGCTCAATCTGTCCGTCTCTTCCCCGATTACCTGCAAACCCTGGCGGATCGTTTCTTCATCCCATTTGCCTTCAACCCGCAAGAGGGTACTGGTATACCCCTTGATAATTGACAGTGGTGTCTGCAACTCATGTCCCAGCATGGAAAGAAGCGTCTCTTTGAAGCTCTCCGCTTCACGCAGTTTGGAGATATCCCTGATATTCACCACTGCATATAGAGGTTTACCTTCGGTTGAACGTACAATCGAGTATAGCAGCGCGACATCTACCCGTTGTCCTCCACTGGTTAAAATCATACCTTCCTGTTCGAAGACCGAAGCAGTGTCCCCCGGCCTGTGAATCATGGGGCATTGTACCCGGCAAAGGCTATTCTTTCCCTTGTCCTCTAAACTCAAAACCTCGAAACACTCTTTCCCCAGTACCTGGTCACGGGAATAACCGGTGAGTCTTTCCATGGCTGCATTAAAACCCAGAATCCGGCATCCTGCGTCAATACTCATAATACCTTCAGCGCTATTCTCCAGCACCGCTTCAATCCGTTTCTTTTCTTCTGACAGAGTATAAGCCAGGTGGGCGTTTTGCAACGCTACGGCTGCCTGTTCCGCCAGAGCTTCCAGTACCTGTTTGTTCACCCGGGATATATCAGTCGCTTCCGCTGACCGGAGAATATAGATCAGGCCGAGAGGTTTTTCGCCTTCAATTAAAGGTAAGGCCATGATTGAATCCTGCTTGAGACCCTCCTCTGAACAGGGTAGGTCCATGCCCGGCAGGACTTCCGAAATGGCGTTGAAGCTGTTCTGCAAAGCAGTCAAGTCCAGCACTGATTCCTCCAGCAGTGGATTCAACTGCACCAGAGTCGGCTGGCTGAGACCGCAGGAAACATGTAAAACAAAGCGCTGCCGGTCTTCATCCCAGGCGGCTACAACCCCTGAGTTGCCTCCAAGCATTTTTACGGCATTCTCAAGGATTAAGTGCAGTGTAGCCTCGGAGTCCACATTTTCCAGGTCGAGCCCGGGAATATGCAGGTTAGGATCTTTCATCTCATTTCTCTGTTTCTAACATAACTCTAGCGTTTTTCTAACGTTATTCTAATACAGGAGAGGTTATATTTTAATTAGCAGTCAAGACCTGAGACTGCTAACCAGTAGCCACTCAAGAATATTATAATCCAAAAAGTCCTAAAAAGGAGGAGCCAGATGCAGAAGACAGGATTCGTAGCCAGAAAGTGTGCCAAGTGCGGCGGGAACGTATACCTGGACAGCGACTATTTCGGCTGGTTTGAACAGTGCCTGCAATGCGGACATGTAAGCGACCTCAAAGATATGGTTGATGTAAAGAACCCGTTGACGAGAGAAATTATCAGAGCTAAATAAAAAACAAAAATAATTTTTAAAAGGAGGAGACCAAAAAAATGACTATGCAGCGATGGGAGCCAATGAGGGAAATGATGACTTTGCGGAACGCCATGGATCGACTTTTTGAAGATAGCTATGTACGCCCGGCAAGGGCCTGGGTTGGATTTGAGGGCGAAGGCGCTATCCCGATGGATATTTACCAGACTGCCAATGATGTGGTAATTAAGGCTTCTATGCCTGGTTTCGAACCTGAAGAGGTTGATATCCAGATTACGGGCGATACCCTCACCATCCGCGGTGAACACAAGCAGGAAAAAGAAGTCAAGGAAGACAATTACATCTGCAAGGAAATCAGCTTTGGTGCCGTAAGCCGCATGTTAACCATACCGGTTGAGGTAAAGGGCGAAAAAGCCGAGGCCGTTTTTGAGAATGGGGTGCTGAAACTTACTCTGCCCAAAGCAGAAGAGGTCAAACCCAAACAGATCAAAGTAAAGGCCGGAAGCGTTTAAAAGGGAAACAAAGACACCTGAAGTGAACCGGGCCAGATCCCCAGTGGACATCTCCGGACAGGACGGTCTTAGTCCTGTCCGGACTCCACTCTTAAAGCCCCTGAAACAAGGAAATGTTCTTTCCCTCGGGCATGTTATGTCAAAATCCATGGCAGGCAGACTCTTCTCTTAGTCTACCTGCCGGCTGTTATTTTATTTGGGAAGATTGTTAGGAAGACCGGTGGGCGGGTCCGAAGGCATAGCTGACGGGAAGAAATCCAGTTTTTCTACAATATCAACCTCCGCCGGGAGCTCAAACAGGCTATCCTCCAGTTCTACGAACTCATAATTTTTGAACTCTATGGTAACCGTCATGTTCATGAGTTTTTCAGTGGTGCTGCTCATCGTGGTATCCATACGTAGAGGCATAGCCTTTTCCTGCCAGATCCAGACCTTGCCGGTCATTTTACCTTCTTCGGTTGTCCTGTCATACTCTACAATCGTGCAGGTCTTGCCGTCGAGTGTTTCAGTGCCTTTAACCACCAGGTCAGAATCCCAGAAGTCCTGGACATTAGCCTGGGCGGTTATGGGTTTTTCTTTGGTCAGGTCCGTCTTCGTTGCTTGATTCTGGTCCACCATCCAGGTATACATGATCTGCTTGTCACCATCCGTAATGAGGGTCATGTTCATACCCATCATATTGGTTTCCATCCTGGA
>CAYLVC010000306.1:0-4037 GCA_964387005.1 uncultured Dehalococcoidales bacterium
ATAAGAACGATCTGGAATTATTTGATAAAGATGAGGAAAGAATGCAAAAAGCGATAATAATCTATGAGACACGCTCCGGCACTACCAGACAACTGGCAGAAATATTACAGGAAAGCATGCAGCAGTCCGGGGTTGAGGTGGCACTTAAAAAACTGGAAGATGTAAATGTGGATGAACTAGCGGGCTACGCATCCGTGGTACTTGGTTCCCCGACCTACCACAAGGACATGATCGGGACGATGAAGACCTTTCTTTTCAAATTGGAAAAGGTGGATTTGAAGGGGAAGGTTGGAGCGGCTTTTGGGGCCTGGGGCTGGAGCGGGGAGGCGGTAGATATGCTGTTCGAAACCATGCAGAACATTTACGGCATGGATATGGTGGAACCCAGGGGGAGACTGCGGGGCAATACCGGCGCGGCTGAACAGCACCGTGAATACGCCAAACAAATCGCCGAAAAAATCAAAGCCCAGGCCAGTAAAAAAATCTGAACAATCCCGGTACCGCTAACCGGCCACCGTTTGATACCATTCTCCCAGGGTCATGGACATCTCCTGGAAGGGAACATCCAGTCTCCCGCCGGTGACTATGGGCTGTTTTGTACCGTCTTCGGCTACAACCTGACTGATATACAGAAGCTTGGCTAAAGCCGGCGTACCTGAATAAGCCTCCTGCCAGTTGGAACCCGGCGTCAGCCATACGGCGAAGGTCTCAGCAAAATCATCATCAGGATGCTTCTGAGCGTAGCATCCTGCTATATGATGAACAAAGCGGGTGCTGAAGGGGTCGGCTTTATATTCATCCTGGTAAGGCAGGGAAAACCGCCCGAAGAGGTTTTGCCACTCCGGCCTGTCATAAAGACGATAGGCATAATTAAAGGCATGCCCGGCTTCATGCCGCAACAGCATCATAATGGTCATATCGTCTTCGTAATTTGCACCTGTCAACTGGGCTTTGATGCTGCATAAAGTCGGGTCAACCAGGTAGAAAGGAATACCTATAATGGGGACTTCATCGGGACAACCCCAGTTGTCTGACAGGTAAGTTTTTGGCTTCAAAACAATCCCGGCTGTTTCCAGTTCCTTGTAGAGCTGGACAACCAGATTTTCCAGATGTGTGGCTTCGATTTTTAGAGGCAGTTCGCTAATTTTCCTAAATAACAGAGATCGCAAGTGTGGGTCACTAAGCGTTTCACCCGGGTTCATTTATTTACTTTTTCTCCTTGTTCACTATCCATTGAGAACCAGTTAATCCAGTTCAACTTCTACTGAACTATTTCTTATTATACCATACCGCAGCATGGCCTGTGGATAGTCAGTCAGTGTAAAGGCGTTGAGTCAGGGTAAAAAAAGCAGCTAAAAGCGTCCATCAGACTAACCGGCCAACAGGTCAAATCCGTGTTCAAAAACGGGCTCCCCGGCTTTCCTGTAAAATGGTTATGTAAGGTTGATAATTCGCAGGAACAAAGGCTATAATGAATTTAGTCCTGAGCTGATTGAATGACGTCCAAACTGCTTTAATTAGAGCACCGGACCATTAGCAGCCGAAAGCATTAAAGAATATCAGTCAGACCTATATATCGCGTCTGACTTCGAGAAGGAGAATGATGGAACAGGGAAACCTGGAATGGGAATAGAGAATTTTCCCGTTGACATACCCGTCCTGCTGCTGTACAACCTGGACCCCAGGTGGTCGGCACAAGAACAGGCAGAGGCTCTTGATGTCACCGCTCAGGTTGGCAATGAGCTCTGTATGGCGGGATTCCCCACAACTCCGCTTCAAGTCACAAACAGCGATCTTGACAGTGTTTTATCCGAATACAATCCCCTCGAATACATGGTCTTCAACTGGTGTGAAAGCCTTCCCGGATTGAACCACTCCGAGTGGCTCGTGGCCGACTATCTGGAGCAGCACAGCTATACATTTACCGGTGCAGGTTCAGGCGCATTAGCCCTTACCATGGACAAATGCAGTGTAAAACAACTTCTGGATGACGCCGGGATCCCGACTCCCGTCTGGGGCTCTTACGATAAGGGGACTGTGCTCAACTGGAAACGTTTCCCGGCTATCGTCAAACCCTCAAGTGAACATTGCAGTGAAGGAATCCACCGCGATGCTGTTGTTACTACAGAGGCCGACCTTAAAAACAGAATCCATTATATAACCAGAAGATTCCAGCATCCGGCACTGGTTGAGGATTTTATTGACGGCCGGGAACTGCATGTATCGCTCTGGGGCAATGATGATATTGACATGCTGCCGCCTGCCGAGATGGAGTTTTCATTGTTCATGGATGAGCATGACCGGCTCTGTACATATGAATCCAAATTCGTTCCCGAATCCGGACCTTATAAAAACATAAAGACCCTTCTGCCCGCCCCTCTCAGTGAAAATGAACTGGCTGATATCGAACAGATCTGCAAAGGCGCCTACGTTTTAGTGGGATGCAGGGATTACGCCCGGATCGATATGAGAATGAAGGACGGGAAATTCTACATCCTGGATATTAATCCCAATGCCGACATCTGTCCGGACACCAGCACAATATGCGCTGCTGAGCTGGCGGGCTATTCATACAGGGACTTCCTGGTAAACCTTCTTTCACTTGCTGCCCAGAGACATCCGGTCTGGGGAAGAAAACCGGCCTCAGCCACCCGGTAGTGTCGTATTCTTCCAAATTGCAGTATACTTTAGATGGATAATTCTGTATTGTTATGTCAACTACAGAGATGTTCAAACTCCTCACGATCAAACAAGAAAATATTCACCGGCTAAAAAAGGAGGATTGTATGACTGAAAGAGGAATTTTCGACCTTACCGGCAAAACAGCCCTGATCACCGGCGGAAGCCGCGGCATCGGCAGAGCCTACGCCGAAGCGATGGCGGCCTTTGGGGCCAGCGTGGCCATCGCTGCCCGCGACCAGGGGAAAATCGATGAAACGATGGGGATACTGGCCAGGTACGGGGTAAAGACGCTGGGAATATCCGCCGACATGACCAGTGAAGAAGACATCAGGAGAATGGTCGATGAGACGGTTAAGCAATTCGGCCGCATCGATATCCTGTTTAATAATGCCGGCATCGCCAGGCAGCAGCGTCCGATACATGAGGAAATAATCGCTGATTTCGACATCATCATCAACACCAATCTCCGGGCGCCTTTCCTGGTATTGAAATATGTGCTGCCCGTCATGATGAAACAGAACAAGGGGGCCATCATCAACACCTCGTCTACAGCCGGTCTCAGGGCGGAATTCCCGGAAATTGCCCCAGTGGCCTACTGTGCGGCCAAAGCCGGGATCAATGTCATGACCCAGGTCGCCGCCCTCGAGTATGCAAAATACAATATCCGGGTGAATTGCATCGCCCCGGGCATGCACCATTCCGAACTCGGCCATGATGTTCCCAGGCCAAACACACCACCCGACCCACAGCTAATGGCCCTTATGCAGGAAAGAATGAAGAGAACAAACGAGGACATACCGATGAACCGCATGGCGGAAGCTGATGAGCTGGCCGGTCTGGCCGTACTGCTGGCTTCGGATGCCTCCAGCTACATCACCGGACAGATCATCGTCCAGGATGGAGGGCGGTCAGCCAAACACTAGGACATGTCAAACGCGTTTGGTGGGTAAAGCCTGTGGAGAATGCGGACAGCTTTACCCACCCTACAGAACTGACACAACGATGTTGAGGCAATGATTCCTCAAATGATTGACTGTATAAAACCAGGCGTTACGCTTCATTCAAGCGTAGTCGCGGTCAGGTCGCCTGAACAAGTTCAGATAGACCTGACCCTACGATGAACTTAGCAGTTGTATTCCCTCTATTTGCCTTTGACCAGGGCTCTCTCAAAACACAGACCGGCATCAGCATCATACGGCCTGGCAAATGCTTCCGGGTATTTCTTCTTCAACTGCTCCAGGCCGGCAGTCTCAACTTCAACCAAAAAACAGCTGACTGCCATCCCCGTAGCATTTTTGGAAGTGATGTTATGGGGAGTGATGGTGTTAATAGCCCCACCCCTATCGAGCTCTCCC
>CAYLVC010000307.1:0-4025 GCA_964387005.1 uncultured Dehalococcoidales bacterium
CGGAGGGGCGATCCCCTGGCGCAGCGCATGGTTAAAGATACCTCCAAATACCTGGCTGCCGGCGTGGTTAGTGTTGTTAATACCTTCAATCCTGCCCTGATAATATTCGGCGGGGGCGTTATCCTTGGCCTGCCTGAACTGATAGCAGCCGTCGAGAAACGGGTGCGCCTGCTGGCCCTGCCTGCTCCCCTTGAAGAGCTGCGCATCATTACGGGAAAACTGGGTAATAAAGCCGGCGTCATCGGCGCCGCCGCTTATGGCCGGAGCATGATAGGACAACGTTCTTAAAAAAGTGAGGGAATTGAAATTCACAAATAAAAATCAGGAATGCAACCAGAAATTTCAGGTCGGCCTATATAATGATACCTGTCCCTATCTGAAGCAATCGTCCATGCCTCTTGTCAGCGTCATCCTAAGAGATGAAAGTCAAGTCGAGCGGCTGGTTGAGCCAGAGACGAGCAGGCTCACAAGTCTCGTAATTAAGAATTAGCGGGACTAATTATTCAAACTAAACGCAAAAATCGGAGGCGAAATATGAATTCCATACAGGCTTTGCACAGCTTCGGACAGTCCATCTGGCTGGACTCCATCAGCCGCAGTTTGATCGTCAGCGGTGAGCTCCAGCGTTTTATTGACAAAGGCGTGACCGGCGTCACCAGCAATCCCAGCATTTTTCAGAAGGCCATTGGCGAAAGCGCCGGTTATGACGGCCTGATCAGTGATATTTTAAAGGCACATCCCCGGATCGATGTTTATGATCTGTACGAAAAACTGGCTGTCGAGGACATTCAGATGGCAGCCGACGTGCTGCGTCCGGTCTACGATGCCTCTCAGGGTACGGATGGATTTGTCAGCCTGGAGGTCGCCCCGGACCTGGCCGCTTTGACTGAGAAGACCATCAGCGAGGCCCGCCGCCTGTGGAATGCGGTGTCCCGTCCCAACCTCATGATCAAGGTTCCGGCTACCCCTGAAGGCATTCCCGCCGTTGAAGCCCTGATTGCCTCCGGCATTAATATTAATGCCACCCTGATCTTTTCATTGCAGCAGTACGATGATGTGGCCAGGGCCTACATCCGCGGGCTGGCTGCCTCTGCCCAACCCTCAAAAGTGGCCTCAGTAGCCTCATTTTTTGTCAGCCGCATCGATACCGCCATTGACAAAGCCCTTGAAGCTTCTGCGTCCGCCACCGCAGTGGCGGCAGACGCTGGCTCTGAACCCCTCAAGCTGCGTGGCCGGGCGGCCGTGGCCTGTTCCAAAATGGTCTACCGCCGCTTCAACGAGATATTTTACAGCCCGACCTTCAAACCCCAGGCGGACAGGGGCGGGAAAGTCCAGAAGCTGGTCTGGGGCAGCACCGGCACCAAGAACCCCCAGTATTCCGATGTGCTCTACGTGGAGGAAATTATCGGGCCCGGTACCATCAATACCCTGCCCACGGCCACACTGAACGCCTTCCTGGACCATGGAAAACCGCGCCTTTCAATTACGGAGCAGGTGGACCAGGCGGAAAAAGACCTTTCCGGTCTTAAGAAATGGAAGATTGACCTGGATGCAGTAACCGATCAACTGATGAAAGAAGGTGTGGCCTCCTTCACCCAGGCTTACGAGCAGATGATCGCCAGTATCAAGGGTAAAATTAACGCCCGTTAGAAGAACACACACCCTGAGTGTACCTGCTATCCTGTTTGCTGCCGCGATTCCGGGGTATTGGGGCTCCTCCAAAAGAGAAGAAGGAGTGTGGGGTAGGCAGGGTTATTTCGATGAGTCGTAAGAACCCAGGAGAAAGTTCAGGTCCTTTTCCAGTTCTGCCATTTTTGCCGGGGGTAAAAGCTCGTCATTTGAGTCCAGCATAAGCTTGGTTTCAGTTTTGTCCGTACCGACAATATGTGCCCGCAGGGCATCTTTTCCCCGTATTTTAAAAGTCAGCGTACCCCGGTAGATAAAGCTGGAAGAATCCGAAGGCATGGAATAAGTCTCCATTTTGTTCTGGTCAGGAGAAAGACCCAGGTTCTGGACACTTTCCCTGATTTCATCATAAAGCAGGTTAGGATTGATCTCCCGGTATACTTTTCTGATTTGCATATGCCGCCTCATTCTATATTTTGTGCAGGTGATTAAAAGATAGCATATCCGGGCAGTGTATTCAAATTGTCAGTCAGACGATGTTTCTTAGCCATTTGCCAGTGTCATCATGAAGGGCGAAGGAATCAAGTGGTCAAGTTGCTCTTTAGGAATGTGTACCGGATATTGTATAATGAATTGAAAATATGTCTTCGCAAGTATTTTATCGTAAATGGCGTTCCCGTACCCTGTCTGAGCTTGTTGGACAACAGCATGTAACTCAGACGCTGCTCAACGCTCTGAAAAATGGGAATATTTCCCATGCCTACCTGTTCTGCGGGCCCCGGGGAACAGGCAAGACCAGTACCGCCCGCATACTGGCCAAAGCGGTGAACTGCCTGACTAACAACGGGCGGGGCGAGCCCTGCAACGAATGCGAGATGTGCCGGGCTATTGCCGAAGACCGGGCCATGGATGTGATTGAAATCGATGCTGCCAGCAACCGGGGAATTGATGACATAAGGGACCTTCGGGAAAAGGTCAACTACACTCCTACCCAGGCCAGGCGCAAGGTCTACATTATAGATGAGTTCCATATGCTCAGCAAAGATGCTTCCAATGCCCTTTTGAAAACCCTGGAAGAGCCTCCGCCGCACGTCATTTTCGTACTGGCCACAACAGAGTCTCATAAGGTCCTGCCTACAATTCTTTCCCGCTGCCAGCATTTTGATTTTCACCGCCTTTCCCGCAGCGATGTGGCGGCCAAGCTGGCCGAGGTCTGTATCGTCGAAAAAATTAATATCGAACCCAGGTCTTTGCAGTTGATTGCCCGCAGCTCCACCGGGAGTTTGAGGGACGCCTATAATCTGCTTGAACAGCTTACTACTTTTTATGGGTCCGATATCAACTTTGCCCAGCTTCAGGCCATGCTGGGCATTACCGGCGACAGGCGGGTCAGGGAAATGGTAAAACATATCCTTAACAATGATCTTAAATCCGGCATAAATACCCTGATTAATGTGAACAACGATGGTCTGGACCTGCACCAGTTCAACCGTGAAATGGTGGAATATTTACGCTGTCTGATGCTTGCCAAAACCGGAGCCTCCGATGCGATCGATTTGCCCGTTGAAGATATTGCGGAGCTGAAAGAGACGGCTTCCGCAGCTATGCTGCCGCAGATCCTGGATACCGTCAGGATATTCGGCCAGATTCAACTGGGAAATCAGGATACTTCTACCCTGCCCCTGGAACTGGCACTGGTGGAGTGTTATCTCCGTCAGACCGGCGGACAGGGAAAAGAGGAGAAAAGTGGGCCGGCGGCAGCCACGAAAGGCACTGTATCAAGACCGGTCTATGTGCCGGCAAAGGCGCCAGCCGCTGAAGCGGATGCTGTCACAGCCGCCGGTACCGTGAGTGAAGTCAAGGAATCTCCGAAAGCACTAAATCTGGAGCCTGAAAAGGCCGAAGCGCAGCCGGTAAATAGTGAAGCGGTTTCAGACGGAATAACCCCTTCTCCCCTCAAAGCCGCTGAAGCTCCTCTTGCAGCCCCCGCGGATGCAGCCCGGGTCAAATCTGAATCTGCCCAGATGGTGCGGAATTCTTCTGTGGCTGCTCCTACACTGAGCAGCGAGATTGAGCGCTTGAAATTTAACTGGAGGCAGATACTGGATGAGCTTCCGGATAACATCAGGAGAAAAGGTTCCGCCGTAGCTCTTCTCAGAACAGTCGGTCCTCCCAATTCCCTGGTCGATGGTACCGTTACCCTTTCTGCTAAAGCCGAGATCATCAAGAAAAATATTGAAAAACCCGATACCCTGAGTGTAATTGAGAGTATTATCAGTGGTTATTTAGGCCATCCCTGTAAAGTTGAGTGTATTCTGGATGAGAAAAAACATCATCTGGTCAGCCTTGCCGTAAAGAAAGGCGCACAGGTTACCAGTGTGGAGGAAAAATGAATAGAA